>JACMJD010000038.1 GCA_014380825.1 Phycisphaerae bacterium
AGCGAGGATACCGCGCAAAGCGCGCTCATCCGTGAGCCTGGCCCATCCTTCTTCCCTACTGGTTGCAGCGCTTCGCAATCCGTTACGTCAGCGCCGCGCGGCTTTAAGGGATCCCTGCGTTTACGTTGTTCCACATGGCGGTGACCTTCGGTCCGATCAACGCGATCGCAGCGATGGCCCCGACGACGAGGAGTCCGCAAACCAGGCCCCACTCAAGCGTTTCGGTACCCTCTTCGCTCGAGATGAATTGACGCATAAGTCGTAACGCAGACATGACTTTCCTTTCACGCGACGGCAACTACCCGCCGCGGAACGCACAGGGTGATGGCCTTGGCAAGGCTAAGGCAACCCCAGAGCTATAGTTTCGCGTGAACGGCGATCGAATCCCCATCAGGGGATCTTGGTGTTCACATTGTTCCACATCGCGGTGACCTTTGGTCCGATTAGCGCGATGGCGGCGATCGCTCCGACGACGATCAGACCGCAAACAAGACCCCATTCCAAGGTCTCGGTTCCCTCTTCGTTCGAGGCGAACCCTCGAATAGCGCGTAACGATGCCATATTTGCTCCTTCCGAATCGGCAACGCCGATTCAGAACGTAATGGTGTTCAGCTCGCGATACCGCGAGCTGTCACCCATGCGATCCCTTAGAACGACTTCAAACCACGATCAGGGGATCTTGGTATTGATGTTGTTCCACATCGCCGTCACTTTTGGCCCGATCAACGCAATAGCGGCGATCGCACCGACGACAATCAGTCCGCAGACCAAACCCCACTCGAGGGTTTCCGTGCCCTGCTCATCCCGCGCGAAGCGGAGCAAGGTGTTCGAGAGACGCTTCATGATGCACCCATTCGTAGCGTTCCGATGCGCGAGCTGCTCGATAAAAGAGCATCCGACTCCCGCCACCATGGCGACAACCGCGCGCGCGCTGCGGAACTTGAAATGAACTTTGTTGCAACGTCGCCGAGACAGGCGCTTTTCCGCGCCAGTCCGTCACATCCATTCCTCGACGTGGGCCACGCTCACCCAAACCGCCCGATAAGTATGGCGGTCCGATACTAGCCGCCCTTTCATTACACCACAATGGAATTGTTCTACGACTTTGCGCGAAATTTCGGGTGTTCCATATAATAGACGGTACAGTTTGCCTATGTTCGCACCATAGTTGCCGCCGCGCGATGATGGGGTCGAGTTTTCCGAATTCGCGAGGTCTGATCAGATGTGTGCGGTCATGAACGACATGCCCGCGGGACTGTCCCGACATTTCGTTGTGTGATTCCGCATCGTTACGAAATATGATGCCGACTAAAGGCTCACGTCGAATGCACGACTTAGGAACTAGTGAAGCAGAGATCGTTCGGATCGATCGCCCGGCGGTGGCGATGCCGGCGGATGCTTACCTCATCGACCTCCGATACGACCACGCTCGCGTTCGTCGCATGCAAACGACCGCGCTGGCCGGTCCGCTATTTCCCGATACGGGGCAGAGAACGTCGCTGGCGCCGTACGCCGAGAAACCAGGTTTCTTGATGCGGCAGTTGACGAGCAACGGGCATCCGGTTGCTTTGAACTTCAAGAAGTTCACCTCGGCGATCGCCGCCGGCTGCGTGCTGTTAATCTCGCTCGGCGCCTACGCGGCCATACGTATCCAGAGCCTTTCGCACGACTTGTCAATTCAGCGACGCGTCACGGAATCCGCAGTCTCTAACTCAGAGAAATGGCGCGAGGAGAACAACGCCGCGCGCGATGCGCTGCAGCCGGTTACTGCGAGCCTGAAGGTTGCGCAGGCGCGCGCCGAGCAGACCGCTGACGAGATCAAGCTACAGAACGACGCGCTCCTAGCCGCCAGTTCTGGCGCGGGAAACGCGACGGCGACCGTCCAACTCAAGGGCTACATCAAGAGCCTATGCGAAACCGCACGGCCGGTTGACACGCTCAATTCGATGGGCGGGCTCTTCGCCGCCCGCGATATGCCCGCGCAGGCGGAACTCTGTTTCGCCGCCGCACTTGATGCAGCCAGCTGCACGAAGGACCAACGATTGTTGGCGCTGGCTGGCTTGGCCGCCGCGTGCGTGAGGCAGTCAAACCTGGACCAGGCGGATTCGCTTTACGGGGAGCTGATCGATCTGGAACGCCGCGAACGCGAGCTCAGTCAACGCGCTCTGTCGCATCTGGCCGAGCACGTGAAGATCAAGATTCTCCGCGGTTTGGAATCTGATTCCGATGAGGCGGTCAGCGCACTCTTCTCGCGCCTTGGTGATCGATCGAAGTCGATCAACCGTGATTTCATCCGACAGCTCCTGCTGAACTTGACGGATTTTGCTATCGCCCACGAGTCCGCGCCGGTCGCCGTTCGATTGCTGGAGCGCGCACTGCTCCTCCAGGATGCTTCAAGTGCCGCGCAAATCGCCGGGCCATTCCAGCAGATGCTGCTGATGCTGCACACACAGACCGGGGGCGACCTGGAGGCGCGTCGCCTGTTGAAGAAGTTGTTGCAGCAGCAGAAGGCCGCGCTGGGAAGTGTTCCGGCGGTCGCGGATACCGCGATGCAGCTTGCGCTAATGGACGAGCGATTGGGCGATCTGAACTCGGCGGAGAAACTACTGAAGCTCGCGTTGAACATTCGCGAGCGCTCGTTCGGAAACGATCACCCCGATGTTGCTGACACCGCGTACGCATTAGCACGAGTGTACGAGCGGCAAGGGCGTCGGTCCGAAGCCGACGCACTGCTGGGTTTGGTGAAAGGGATCTGGGCCAGAAAGCGTCAGACCGAATCGGTCGAGGAAGACGCGCCTCCGCCTTGATCGGCTACGCGCCTTCGCGCGTGACAATCTTGTAGTTCTCGCGTTCGCCCACGCCGCGAAGCGGATAATCCTTGCGAAGCGGATAGCTGCCGTACCCATTCCACGTCAGGATTCGTCGCAGGTCCGGATGGCCGACGAAGATAATGCCGAACATGTCGTAGATCTCCCGCTCCATCCAATCCGCGCCTGGCCAGACCGGGTAGACACTGTCGACCATCAGCCCCGGGTCGCCTTTCACGAAGATATCTTCATCGGGCACATCGTGTCCGGGCTTCGTGTCGCGCTCGGGATCGAGGAACACCTTGAGCCACAGCCGCGTGTTGTGCTCGACGCTCGTCAGCCCGTAGTTCACGCCGAAGCGGTGCTTCGCGCCGGGATAGTTGAGATAGTCCACGCCGTTCACGTCCGCGAGCATGTCGTAGCGCAGGGTTGGCTCATCGCGCAGGAACGTCGCGACTCGCACGATGTATTCGCGCGGCACGACGACCGTGACCATGTCGCGAAATTCGCCCAAGAGAAGCTTCGTGTCGGCGAACTTCGTCTTCAGAGGTTGCAGAGCGGGATGAACGATTGTGCGTGGTGACAAGAGCGGCGTTCCTTTCGCGATCGTATCGCGCCGCGATTGTTGTTGAGAGCTGGCGGCGCGTCAAGATTTCACGCGTTCTGTCCGATCGGCCAACCATCCATAATTGCCGCCACGATGAG
>JACMJD010000401.1 GCA_014380825.1 Phycisphaerae bacterium
ACTTCCCGCCGGTTGCGAATCCACCCAGCAAACAGCCGCTGCTGACACTGCTGAAGCAGGCCCGCGCGTTCGGCGTGGGCGTGGTGCTGGCGACGCAGAACCCGGTCGACCTGGATTACAAAGGTTTAGCAAACGCTGGCACTTGGTTCATCGGGCGCCTGCAAACCGATCGCGACAAGCAGCGCGTTCTTGATGGCCTGGAAGGCGCGGCGGCGAACGCGTCATCGGGTTTCAATCGCGCGCAGATGGAACAGACGCTCGCCGGGTTGGGCAGCCGCGTGTTCCTGATGAACAACGTGCATGAGGATGAGCCCGTCGTCTTTCAGACGCGCTGGACGATGTCATACCTGCGCGGACCGTTGACGCGGCAGCAGATTAAGCAGCTCGCACAACCATCCCAAACGCAGTCGACGCTATTCGATGCGAGGGAATCGACGGTCACCGCTAAGCCGCAAGCGGCGGTTGGCATCGCGCGTCCGGTCCTTCCGCCGCAGGTGCCGCAGTATTTCATACCGGTGCGATCGGTTGCGCCCGCGGGCGCATCGCTCGTCTATCAACCGCGCGTGCTCGGGTCGGCGGACATTTACTTCTCCGATCCCAAGAGCGGCGAGCATGTGCAGCAGCAATGCATTCGTCTGGCGGAATTGAGCGACGGTCCCGTCGCGCTCGATTGGAACAACGCGCGAGATGTGAATCTTGCCGAATCGGATCTTGAGCGCGATACGACCGAACCGGGCGCATCGTTCGGATCGGTGCCGTCTCAGCTCTCGCAACCGAAGAGCTTCGATGCATGGGGCAAGTTGCTGGCCGATGCGATGTTTCGCACGTCCAAGCTCGAATTGCTGCGCAGCGCGTCGCTGAAGATCTCGTCGAAACCGGGCGAGTCCGAGCGAGACTTTCGAGTGCGACTCGCCCAGACCGCGCGCGAGCAGCGCGACGCCGAGATCGACAAGCTTCGCCAGAAATACGCGCCGAAATTGACCATGCTGAATGAGCGAATCCGCAAAGCCGAAATGGCCAAGCAAGTGCAGGCCGAGCAAGCGTCGAGCTCGAAGTGGCAGGCCGCGCTGACGGTCGGCGCATCGATCCTGGGCGGATTAATGGGCCGAAAAACGATCGGCTCCGCCAACGTTGGTCGCGCCGCAACGGCAGCGCGCGGCGTTGGTCGCACGATGAAAGAGTCCTCCGACGTCGCCCGCGCCAACGAAAACATCGCCGCCGTTCAGCAGCAGTTGGACGATCTGAACGCGCAATCGGAATCGGAAATCAGTGCGATCAGGCTCCGCGTCGATGCCGCCAGCGAAACGCTCGAGCGAATCCCGTTGCGGCCGAAGAAGACCGACGTGAAAGTCCGAATGGTCGCGCTGGCGTGGACGCCGGTCTGGCAATCGCCAAGCGGAGAAACGCCGGCGTGGGAGTGACCAGCGGCTAGAATATCGTGGCCACAACGAACGAGATCGCCAGAAAGACAATGATCTGCGACGCGATCGCCGTTGCGGCCGCGTGCGGAAATCGAAGGTAAAGCCGATACGCGAACGCGAGTCGAATCGCAGTCAAGATGCTGAATAAGAGGGCGGCAACGAACAGGTAGAGTTCGGTGGTTTCGAAGAGCAATCCGGTCTTGAATGCGATCCATCGAGGATTCAAGACCTGCGCATAGGCCGGCAGCGAGATCAGAATTCCGAATACGAAGCCGGCGTCGCAGGAGTAGAGCGTGCATCGCAACACGTGAGCGGTGTTAACGTTCGCACGTCGCATCGAGTCCGTGAAAATCCGCAGCGTCACAAAGCTCAGCCACGGCCAGATCAGGTAGACGAAGCCGCACAATGCGATCGTCACCGGAATAGACGAGCCGATGTTCGACATCGCCATGTCGTAATCGAGCAACGCCATGATCAGGTCGCGCTTCTCTGCATAAGCTGCAACCATCGGGGTAGCCAGGACGATCGCGCCGGCGGAGACAAAATACAGCAGCACCGAGATCAGCGAGTAGAATCGCAAACGTCCGAGGTCGATCGGCTGCTGCGGTTGCAGTCGACGCCAGAAACTCCACGGCGCCCAACCCGCGATCGACGTGCGAAGAAACGCACGGCGATAGTGATTGATCGCGTGCTCGAACACGAACAGCTTCGCCCGCCGATCTGCATCCAGCAGCTCCGGCCAATCAAATTGATACCCGCACTCCGGACATCGCGGCACGCTGAGCCCGCGAAGATCGTACTCGCACAGCGGACAGCAAATCGTGTCGGTGATGGCCGACCAGTCGGGTGGGTTGCTGGCGGGAGGTGCGATAGTCATCAGTCGTAAGAACGATTCTGATGATCGCCCGACGCCACCGCAAGCGATGACTCAACAAGAGCAGCGCCCGGCGACTTGGGTGCCGGGCGCTGCGGTGCGGTCCTGCGGTGCAGGGCGTGAGGCGTCGTCGAGTCGCTCTACCGGCGCGTGGCGCTGATCAGCTTCTTCGACGCCGTGTCAGGTGAGCCCGAGCGGAATAGGCGGTGAGCGTTGCCGCTCGTGTCGGTGCCCATATCTCGTTCCGTGCTCGAGCCGTGGGTGCAAGAGTTTTCTTCGCTGCAACCGCCGCTGTCGTTCTGGCTGCGGCTTTCGCAGTCCAGACGGGCTTGCAGTTGCGTACGGGGATCGCGGGTATTGAAAAACATCAGTCTGCTCTCCTCTTCCTTCTCGCGTGGATCGGCGAATCCACGCTGGCAGACCTGATGTACGATTCAGGAATAGGGCGGGCAAATGATCGGGCGGAATTCTGCGCGGGTCCGATAATCAGTTCAGGTGATTACATGATTACGTGATCACGGATCCAACGGCTTCGTCCCACGAACGATCCGATCCCTCACGGCCGCCCAGAGCGGAGCGTTGGGCGGCATCTCGATGTAGATCGCGCGAAGTTGCTGCGCATCCAACATTCTCAGACGTGCATAAAAGTTTCGCGCATAAGTTTCCGCATCCAGCGTGGGCTCGATAATCGCTGCATCGGTCAGATCGATCCGATCGCGCTCACGCGGATCAAACCGAAATGCAGGCGTGCGCGGGGCATAATGCACCGCGAGCTGTCCGGGACTTCGCGCTGGCGAGGTCGCTTCAGCGACCGTGTCCGATGCGCTGATGTGTTGGTGGATGACTTCTTCAATCATCTCCCGCGTGATTGCACCAAGTCGAAAAATCGTCGGTTGTCCAACCAGGCTCAGCACAGTCGATTCGATCCCCACAGCGCACGGTCCACCATCCAGAACCAAATCAACCGCATCCCCCAATTCATCGCGAACATGCTGCGCGGTGGTGGGGGAGACATGCGTAGACTGGTTCGCGCTGGGACCCGCCAGCGCACCGTCGAACGCTCGGAGCAGCTCGAGCGCCAGCGGATGATTCGGCGCGCGCAATCCGACGGTGTCGAGCCCCGCGGTGACGGAGGAAACGATCGCAGGCGCTTTCGGGAGAACGATCGTCAACGGTCCGGGCCAAAAACGCGCGACCAGTTTGGTCGCGGCTACTGGGAATTCGCTCGCGTAACGGCGCGCGGATTGTTCGTCCGCGACGTGTACGATCAGCGGGTTGGTCGAAGGTCGACCCTTGATCTGAAAGACGCGCGCGACAGCGCTGGCGTTCGTCGCATCGGCGCCGAGTCCGTAAACCGTCTCGGTCGGAAACGCGACGACTCCGCCATCCCGCAGGATTCGCACCGCTCGATCGACTATCTCGCTCATGGCGCGGCGATCTCCTGCTCGATCAGCCATGCTTTCGTCGCGATTGAATCGCTACAGATCAAGAACACCTCCTGCACCGTTCCGGTCCCGGAGTACAGACACTTCAACCCCGCCGGCGTCGGATATTGCACCTTGAAGTTCGGCGGCGTGTGGCCACGCCGAACCTTGATCCGTCCCGGCACGATCCGGCTCACGTGCGGGCAGTTCTTCACGATGAAATTCAAAATCTCATCGAGCCCGCCCACGCGACCATGCTGACGTTTGATCCGGCCGAACTTCATGAATGCAAATCTTAGCCACGAAGGCACGAAGACACGAAGGAGTCAAAATCCGATCCTTTGTGTCTTCGTGACTTCGTGGCTGCGTCGGATTAGATTCACAACACAAACCTCAAACGAAGGAGAACATGAAATGGCTGAAAACGCACCGCTTTCCGTCGGCGAGATGGCGCCGGAATTTGAACTGATGAAGCAGAACAAGGACAAGGTGAAACTGTCCGATTTCCGCGGCAAGAAGAAAGTCGTCCTGCTGTTTTACCCGATGGACTTCTCGCCCGTCTGCACCGACGAGCACTGCGCCTTCGGCCCGCAGCTGGGCAAGATCACCGGCGGCGAAGATGCGGTCGTCTTCGGCATCAACTGCGATCACCCGTTCGCGCACGGCGCGTTCAAGAAGCAGTTCAACATTCCGTACGATCTGCTGAGCGATCCAACCCGCGAGACGGTGAAGAAGTACGGCATGTTCGCCGGCTTCGAGCCGTTCAACTGTTCGAAGCGCGGAACGGTGGTGATCGATAAGAGCGGCAAGGTCAGCCACTATCACGAACAACCGATGCGCGAAGCACGGAAGGTGGAAGATCTGGCCAAAGCCGTGTCGATGTGAGCGATTCGCCGCTTGCGGCGTCGCAGATCGAGCGATTCGGGTTTCTTGATCTGCGACACCGCACGCGCGAACTTGATTCAAGAAATTGCTTGACGTTCACCGATCAGATGCTAAGTTTCTCTGCACGTCGGCGCGAGTCGCCGCGTTAGAAGGTTTAATGTCTGCTTTCAGTGCCCATCTCGATGCGATTGCCTGCCTGTAGAGGCGTCGGCTGACCGTTCGTTTTCACCGTAAAACGACACATCGGCTGCGCTCTCCCCGCGCGGCCGATCCTGTTTTCCCCGCTGTCTCTCCAAGCGTGTCGGCATGTGCGCGCACTCTGGTTGATTCGCGGCAATCGCATCTCCCGTCTCTCGAAAATTTGAATATCGCTTGAGAGAGAAACGAGATGAGGTTTCCATTGAGTTGTAAGAACCATCGTCGTCGCGACGAGCGCGACGACTTCGTGTGCCGGCGGTGTCGTCGGCCAGTGAATGCTGAATCGTATGGCACGCGGCATCGGAATCATTGCCCGCATTGCCTGTGGAGTTTGCATCTGGACAACACGCCCGGCGACCGCATGTCGGCGTGCGGCGCGAGCATGGAACCGATCGCCGTCTGGGTGCGGCAGGACGGTGAATGGGCGATCGTTCACCGCTGCGAATCGTGCGGGCATTTGCGCACGAATCGGGTCGCGGGAGACGATAACCCGTGGACCATGATGTCGCTGGCGGCCAAGCCGCTGGCGCAGCCGCCGTTTCCGCTGGTGTGATGACGACAATCTGTTGTCGGTGAGCGAACTATTGCGCTGCGCGCCACCGACGTGAAAAGCGCAGCGCATGGAGAATGAAAAATGGAAAAAATTGTCACGATTTCAAACGGCCATGTGGGATCAGAGACCTTGCGCCACGCGACGCGTTTGCGCAACACCCCCTGTATATACGGGAAGCGCCCGCGCGCAAGTGCGGACCTCACGCTCGTGCGCCGGGCGTTTCCCGGAAGGAGGTCATGCAACAAAATGCAACACCATGCAACGTTTTGAATTTTCGTCTCAACTAGCGCATCAATGCGTAACCCGTTGTGAACGCGTAGAATGCGTTCTCTTAATCGACTGAATTCATGCGAATCGGACCCATCCAACTTCACGCCCCGTTTTGCCAGGCGGGCTTGGCCGGATACAGCGACCGCGCGATGCGCGTCGTCGCGCGCCGCCGCGGCTGCGCATACGCCGTCACGGAAGCGATCCTGGACACGATCTTATTGAATGGTGGGCTCGGGCTTCGCAATTCGATCGACATCAACGACGAAGATCATCCGATCGCCGGACAACTGATCGGCGCTGAACCGGAATCCATGGCAACCGCGGCGTGCCTGCTTCAGCAGGCACGTTACGACGTCATCGATCTCAACTTCGCGTGCCCGGTGAAGAAAATCAAAAACAAAGCGCGAGGCGGGCACATGCTGCTCGACGTCGAGCGCGCCAAATCGATCATCAAATCCGTGCGCGACGCGCTGCCAAGCGAAACGCCAACGACGATCAGCCTGCGCCGCGCGTTCGATGATTCACCCGAAGCGGCTGACCGCTTCGACGAGATCGTCGACACCGCATTCGCGAGCGGCTACGCCGCGATCCGCGTGCATGGCCGAACGGTCGAACAGAAATATCAGGGCCGCGCAAACTGGACGATCCTTCGAGACGTGAAGCGGCGATATCCCGACAAAACAATCCTCGGCAGCGGCGACGTGTTCACCGCGGAAGATGCGGTCCGCATGCTGCACGAGACGGGTGTCGACATCGTCTGGATCGCGCGCGGCGCGATCGGCAACCCGTGGATCTTCCACCAGGCGAAGACGCTTCTCGATGATCCGAATGCGTCGATCTCGCCGCCGAGTATTCGCGAACAACGCGAGGCGTTGCGCGAGCACTTCGGCATCGCGATGGAAATTCACGGCGAATCGCTCGCCGGGCGACGCATGCGGAAGATGGGGATTAAGTACAGCCGGTTTCATCCAATCGGCAGCGAAGTAAAGTCCGCATTCATCGAAGTTCACAGCCTGCACGATTGGACGAGCGTGCTGGATCGTTTCTACGTGATCGACGGCCCCGGCGTCTGGCCCGTGCCGAATGCGGCGGATGAAGTGAACCAGGATCAAAGCTGCGAGGTGGTCGTATGAGTGAAGCCAATCCAAGAGAGGTCGAGCCGCTTAGTTATCACGGCGCTACACCAACTGCTGAAGCGGTTGCGCGTCGACCGCTCACGACCGCCGAGTGGATCTGGTGGGGCGTGCTGGTCGTGTCGTGTCTGATTGGATTCGGGATGACGATTTTCGCGCCGACGTAGTATTCGTTGGTTCGCCGCTTGCGGCGTCGCAGATCGGGAAGCGTGAGTCGTTGCATCTGCGACGCCGCAAGCGGCGAATGACAGCCATGCATTCGAAGAATCCGCCACGAAATCGTCTCGCAAAAGTTCTGCCCGATGAGTGGCGAAGATTTCTCCTGGCGCGCGGAGTGCCGAAGCGGAAGTACACTGCCGTGCTCAAAGCAACTCTCGTGGGCGGGCGCACCATTAAAGATCTGATCGTCGAGCAAGGCTGGATCATCGCGCTCGATCGCGACGGCCTCGCGGGTCAGTTCGAACAGCGCATCGACTTCGATCCGCGCACGATCACGAGTGTCGAGATCATCCAGGTGGTTTGAATGGGCCTTCGCATCGCCATCATCGGAGCCAGCCCGTGCGAGCGATGCATCGCCGCCTGCTGCAAGCAGAATGGCCATGATTACGCGGCAATTCTCGCCGAGGATGAGCGGGCGCGATTCGGCCCGTTCGCGCAGTCGATCACGCTGCGTCGATCGGATGGTTCACTTGCCAGCGAATTCGTCCTGCCGTATCGAGAGGGCCGGTGTCAGTTTCTTGGGGATGATGACCGTTGCGCGATCTACGAAGATCGCCCGCGCGCGTGCCGCGCGTTCGAATGTGCTCCGCGATTCAACGCGAACGGGATCGGCCGACACGATCTGTTTCTGGATCGCAATCCGCGCGTGCTCGATCTGCTCAAGTCGATGTGAAGCCGTGAGCGGTCGAATCAACCGGCCGTGCGCCGCGGGACGCTCTTCCTCGTAGCGTCGGTACCGACGGTCTGATTGTGCGCGACCTGCTTCTCGAAGCCCTGCGTCTTCTGCCCGCCCGGGCCGTGCGTCTTGTCGAGCAGTGAATCCATCTGCGCCGAGTGCGGCTTGTTCAGGCCGCTCTTCATCTGCTTGAAGAGGGAACTTTCGGGCTGCTTGCTCGCCTGCGGCTGCTTCTGCTGATTCTTTCCGCCCACACCCGCAACGAGCATGCGCGCTGCCGACGACGCGATGTGCGAGGTGTCGATCAGCGGCGACATCATCGGCTTCGACTGGTGCGCGGGCTTCGCGCCGGCAGGCTTCGCCGACTTCGCAGGCGCCGCCTTGGCCGCTTGCGGCTTAGCCTCGCCGGCTTTGCCGCCAGCTTTCGTCGCGGCGGGTTGCTTCTGAGACTTCTCGCTCGCTTCAGATTTCTTCGGTGATTTCGCCATGTGCATCAGTCCTTCGTAACGTCGTCCGTCCCCACAGCATTGTATTCGATCGCCCGCGCGGGAGGAAAGGTGCGCATCTTAGGCAGATTATTCGCACATCTGGATTTGCTTGCGATATCATATTGCACCATGAACGGCGAAGAACCTGCCGGGAAAGACTTTCCGTTTGGCAGCGAACCGATCGATCGCTCGACGGCCAAGCCGCGTGCCGATTCCCTCGAGCTACGCGACGACGAGATTCCATTCGACGACATCCCCTTCGACGACATTCCTTTTGGCGGCCCGGAAGACCCGGCCGACCGGTGGGATGCGGATGACGAGCGCCGCCGCAAGGATTGCTTCGCGCCGCCGAAGGATCCGGTCGAATGTTACTGCCTGCACTGTCAGCGGACGTTCATGAGCGACGGGATCTGGCTCCAGCGCATCATCGGCCGAGCCGAGGACGAGATGGACGGATTCTGGATGTGCCCGACGCACAATTGCAGCGGGGCCGGCTTCACGTTCGACATCTTCCCGACCGATCCCGATCACCCGGCGAATTCCGGATGGGTCGATGACGACGAGGACGATTACGATCCGGAGGAAGACGAGGAGTTGGAAGAATTCAATCCGGACGACGTCGGCAACGTCGTCGAAGAGATCGCCGAATACGATCCGGACGAGTCGAAATACAAGCAGCTCGACGACGAAATGGGCGACGCCGAAAACGACCTGATCGAAGGCGACGAATGGAAGCTAGGCCTCGCGCCCGGCGAAGCCGCGCCGCCGCAAGCATATTGGTCTGAAAACGCCCGCAAGGAGTGGGAAGCCGAACAGGCCGACTACGACGCTCCGGATCGGCGCCCGCGCAAGCTGGATTGGACGAACGAGAAAAACGAGCGCGGAGAGCCGCCGTTTGATGAGGATGATATTCCGTTCTAAAGCGTCGAACGCGTCCAAGCGCGCACTTCACGCATGAGGCTGTTCTGATCTGTAGAGGTATACCGATCCAGGAACTGTTTCAGGTCCGCCGGTTTGAGAAACGGAAACGCTGCACTGGTCGTAATCAAATCGTATTTGCCGTTGGAATTATTCAACAGAAACGTCTCGATTTTCTTGCCGTTGAAATTCCAGATTTCCGGAATCTCGAGCCCAGCGTATACCGCAAATCGGTCCACTGGATGCCGACGAATATCAATCTCGATCGCCAAGTCGGGCGGTGGATCGCGACGGAGATCGAAGTCGAGCTTGCCACGCACCTGTGGTTCGCGCTGAACGTAGAAGCACTCATCCGGTTCCAAACCTTTCTTACGATCGCGGCGTTTCCACGTCGTCGAACCAAACGTGTTGATCGGGATGTCTCGCTCGTCCGCGATCACCTCTCCAAATTGGCCAATCAACGACTTCCACTTCTCGTGCTTCGGCAGAGGTGACACGATGCACATCCTCCCCTCGTCATAGGTCACGCGGACGCGCTGTCCGGAATCGTCCAGGTTTTTGAGCAGCGCTTCGTACGTCTCCCAACTCACGCCTTCCAGCACGAGAAGCTCGACGTCGCCGTGGATTTCAGGTTGTGCAACAGTGGTCATCGCTTGCCAGGATTATAGCAATGTCTGCAATTACAGCGCTTCCAGTCTCTGCTGCTTATCCAGCTCCAACAGCGCATCGATCAGTGGATCCATACTCCCAGCCATGACCTGGTCGAGGTTGAAGTTCTTCTCGCCACCGCCTTCACCGCCAAGGCGGTGGTCGGTGCAGCGGTTTTGGGGGAAGTTGTAGGTGCGGATTCGTTGCGAGCGATCGCCGCTTCCCATCATGGCTTTACGAGCGCCCATCTGAGCGGCATGTTGTTTGGATTGTTCGGCCTCGTACAGCGTCGCACGGAGCAACGCCCAGGCGCGCTCTTTGTTTTGTGCTTGCGACTTGTGCTCGGTCATCTTGAATCGGATGCCGCTGGGTTTGTGAAGCAGTTGCCAGCCAGTCTCGACTTTGTTGACGTTCTGCCCACCGGGCCCGCCGCCGCGACATCCGCTCTCTTCTACGTCTCTGGGGTTGATGTCGATCTTGACGTCCGCCAGTTCCGGCAGCACCGCGACGGTGGCCGCGCTGGTGTGGATGCGACCGGCCGATTCCGTTTCCGGGACGCGTTGCACGCGATGTCCGCCACCTTCGAAACGCAGGCGACGAAACGCGCCGGGAGTGCGAACGTTGACGATGACTTCCTTGAATCCGCCGCGCTCGGATGGGGAAAAGTCGGACACGTCGAACCGCCAGCGTTTGGCTTCGGCGTACTTGCGGTACATCTCGAACAAGTTGCCGGCAAAGATTCCCGCTTCATCGCCGCCGGTGCCGGCGCGAATTTCGATGAAGAAGCTGTCGACCGCGTTGTCTTCGGCAGCGAGAAATTCTTCCTTCAATTCTTCCAGCAGACCCGTCGCGCGAGCTTCCGCTTCGGGTAATTCCGCCGCCGCCAGCTCGGACATTTCCTTATCCGCGCCGCCGCTAAGCTCGCGCAGCTCGCCCGATGCATCGACCGCCTTGCGATAGTCCTGATATTTCCGAACCACCGGCTCGATCTGGCCGGACTCTTTGCTGATCGAGATCAATCGCGCCGAGTTCGAATGCACGGCCGGGTCGTTGAGCTCACTCTGAAGCTGGCCGAACCGCGCGGAGATTTCGTCCAGCTTGCGGATGAGGGCGGTGTTTGTGTCGATCTGCGTCATCTTGTTCCCATCGTAGCACGTGTTTCCAACGCGTGCAGCATCCGCTGAATACGATCGCCCGAAGATGTCGATAGACAACTCGTGTCTGCGCCCATCGCACCATCAACCAACGCACCGCGCCTCGACATCCGGATGTGGCTTCTGCTCGCACTGTGCGTGCTGTCGGCGATTCTCGGACGTTTGTGCTACCTCATCCGCCCGTTCGACAGCGACGGCTCGATGTTCATCTACATGGGCCGGCTGATCAGCGAAGGCGGGCGGTTTGCCACGAGCTGGTCGACAACAAATTTCCGAGTGTCGGGCTCATCACCAGCGTGCCCTGGAAATTCTTCGGCGCGAACTGGATGAGCTACGTCCTGCTCGGCGGGGCGATGTCGTTCATCGGCTGCGCGATGCTCACGCGCATCGCCACGCGCCATTTCGGCGCCCACGCGAAATGGCCGGCGCTGCTGTTTGCGATCGTGTATTTCAACTTCAACTTCGCGGTCTTCGGCGGATTCCAGCTTGAAACGATCCAGTCGTTCTTCACGATCCTCGCCGCCGGCGCCGCGCTCGAATGGTTGCGCGATCGCGACTGGCGCGATGCGCTGTTGCTCGGACTGGCATCGGGTTGCGCCGCGATGTGCAAACCAACCGGAATCGCGGTGGTCGGCGCGTGTGCGATCGCGTTCATCCTTTCGAATCGACGATTGAGTTGGAACATCACGCGCCACGCCGCAGCGCTAGCTGCCGGATTCCTGTTTCCCGGAATCGTCGTCGTCGCGCATCTGCTCCACACCGACACGCTCAAGGACATGCCCGTACTCGCGCAGCAGATCTCCGCTTACGCCGCCAACAGTTCCTGGGACGCGGTTGACTGGACGAAACCGCTGACGATCCTCATCCTCGGCGGGTTCCCGTTATTCGTGCGCGGAGCGATTTTTCGCCGCGAGAAGGATCGCCTCTCCGCACAGATCGATCGAGCACCGTTCACGTTCGTGCTAGCCTGGCTAATCCTTGAAACCATCGGCGTCGTCGCGCAGCGGCGGATGTACGCGTATCACTTCCTCGTGCTCGTGCCGCCGCTCACACTGCTGTACGCGATGTTGCCGCGACAGGTGCGCGTGAAACCGCTGGGGATGTCGCTGATTCCAACGGCGATCTTCTCAATCTACGGCGCGTCACTGGTTCTTGAGATTTGTTACACCGGCCAGCAGAAATCAGAAGTTGGTGCGTACGTTTCGGCGCGCTCGTCATCGGCCGATTCAGTCTGGAAAGACGACGCCGCCAAGCTCTGGCTCGAAACCGGATGCAGGCCCGCAACGCGATTTCCGATCACATTCCTTTTCGCGAATTACGACGATGCGCCCATCGAATACGTCGCGCAAATGCTGGGCGATTTCAGTCGCACCCGGCCGAAGTACATCGTCCTGCCGGCGCAGCGGGCGCGGATGGTGAAACATCAGAGCGATCACATCGTCGAGCTCGCCCGCTTCCCGCGAAGGCGGGAGAATTTCCAGATCGCCTGGCAGAAGATTTTCGATTACGTCGACCGGCGATATGTGCTGGAGACGCGAATCGGCAACGACGCGATCTACCGCCTGCGAACTGACGAACCGGGCGTCGCGCGCGTAGAATAACGGCACACGCGATGCCGTCTTCATTGAATCAACTGCACACGGAAGTCGAGAACTGCCAGCGCTGCGATCGGCTGCGCAGGTACTGCACTGACGTCGCGCAGACGAAGCGTCGGCAATATCTCGACTGGGATTACTGGGGCCGACCCGTTCCCGGTTATGGCGATTCGCAGGCGCGACTCTGGATCATCGGCCTCGCGCCGGCGGCGCATGGCGGCAACCGTACCGGACGAGTCTTCACTGGCGATCGCAGCGGCGACTTCCTTTACGCTGCGCTGCATCGCGCCGGATTCGCAAACCAAGCGACAAGCATTTCGCGCGACGATGGCCTGAAGCTGCGCGATTGCTACATCAGCGCCACCGCGCGGTGCGCGCCGCCGGCAAATAAACCTTTGCCCGAGGAAGTCAGCAACTGCGCGCCGTTCCTTGATCGGGAGTGGTTGATGCTCGGCCGCAAGCGCGTGATTCTCGCCCTCGGTAAGATCGCCTGGGACGCGACGCTCGCGTTGGCACGTCGCAAAAAATGCCTCATTCCCAAGCCCGCGCCTGCATTCGGCCACGGCATGAAGTTCATGCTAATGCCGCAGCTCACACTGCTCGGCTCATATCACGTGTCACAACAGAACACGTTCACGGGCAAGTTGACCAACGAGATGTTCGATGAGGTCTTACGGCAGGCATTAACTTTGATGAGCTGAATCCTGCCTTGCTTCGTTCAAGTCCGGCAGTTGCCCGGAGAGTTGAAGTTCAATCATCTGCATGAGCTGATCGAGATCCACCGGCTTGAGGAACAGCGTCGGCAATTCCTGAGACGGCAGGCCATGCATGTTGAGCTGGATCTGGTCGACCGGCATCCCCGAAAGCAAAATCACCGGCAGGCCCCGGCGGTGTTTCTGGAGGTAGCTGAGGACTTCGAAGCCGCTCATTTCCGGCATTTGCAGATCGAGCAGCAGCAGATCAGCTTCGCGGTTCTGGAGGTGAGCCAGCGCCGATTTCCCATCTTCCGCTTCGTCGACCATGTACCCAGCTCGGCGCAGGAAGTGCCCGAGGGCCATTCGTTCGACCGGCGAGTCGTCGGCTAGCAGAATTCGAACCTGTTTCGACGG
>JACMJD010000402.1 GCA_014380825.1 Phycisphaerae bacterium
CGCGTTCATCCTCGCGTTCATCTTTCGCGCGTTCGTTGTTGAAGCGTTCGTGATTCCGACCGGCTCGATGGCCCCGACGCTGCTCGGCGCCCACATGCGATTCAGGTGCCCGGATTGCGGCTATGAGTTCGACACCAACTTCAACGTCAA
This sequence comes from Phycisphaerae bacterium, assembly GCA_014380825.1. The sequence goes on from JACMJD010000402.1 coordinate 151, forward strand.
TTCCAGCGGCTCCAGCGACGATCTGGACATCCCCAAAACGGGCGGCCGCCACGAAAATATCTTCTGCCCGAACTGCGGCTATCACCTGCCCGCCGCCGAACCGACGGACCCGGCGTACAACCCGTTTGTCCGATACGGCGATCGAATTCTCGTGCTGAAGTATCTGTACCTGCTGAAGGATCCGCAGCGATGGGACGTGGTGGTGTTCAAGTCGCCCGATCGGCCTGACGTTTACGATTACACGCAGAATTACATCAAGCGCCTGATCGGCAAACCGGGTGAATCGATCATGATCCTCGACGGCGACATCTACGCCGGCCCGAAGGGAGCGCCGCGCGATCGGTTGCAGGTGCAGACGAAACCGCGCGAGGTGCAGGAATCGCTGTGGCGAGTGATTCACGACAGTGACTATCGCCCGCACGGCGTGCCGCGAATAAACGCCCCGGCGTACCGAGAACCGTGGACGCCGCGCAGCGGACAAAGCGGCTGGGACTTTGGCCCGACCAACAACGTCGCGGCGGAACGCGTGTTCAAGTTCGACAACCTCACCGGCAGCGGAGAGATCTTTTTCAACGATGGCGCCAATACGCAACAGACTCGGAGCAGCACCTTCAGCGATTGGCTGGCGTACGACTCGGAGGCCGGACGCGGATCGAAGTGGAACCTGGTTGGCGATTTGAAGCTCAAATTCTTCTACGACCGAAAGACCGGCGACGGCCCGCTGCGGTTGACGCTTTCGAAGCGCGGACAGAACTTCGTTGCCGAGATCGGCAAAACGACCGCGCGCCTTCTGCTCGCGGACGGCAATGATCAACCGCAGGAACTAATTCCGGCGACAGAATTTCCGTCGCGATCTGGGCCGATGTCGATTGAATTTTCCAACGCGGACTATCAAGTGACGGTGCGGATCAACGATCGCGACGTGCTGCAAACCACCCCGCAACAGTACGCCCCGGACTTGGCCGCGCTGCTCGCCGGGTCCGGAGCGGATGCGCCGGCGCCGGAAGTGCGAATCAGCGCTGCGAATCAGCAGGCTGCACTATCACACATCAGCTTGTGGCGCGACATTTATTATCTGAGCGACGGTCCGCGCGTGGACGTTCGTCGGAACGGGCGACTGACACCGGAAGATTTCCGCGGAACCGCGGACAACATCATGCAGCTCAATGATGATGAATTCTTCACCCTCGGCGACAACTCCCAAATCAGCGGCGACGGCCGCTATTGGCAGGAGCCGACCGTCCTCCCGTACGAAGGCCTGAACGTCGATCCCGGCAAAGTCCCGGCCAGGTTCATGCTCGGCAAAGCCTTCTTCGTCTACTGGCCAGCAGGGTATCGGCCGTTCGAGTCATCGACCGTGCCCGCGGTCGTGCCAAACTTTGGGGACATGCGGTTCATCCACTGAGCCCTCCGGCTCCTCGCCCCGTACTCGGGGAGAGGTTGGGTGAGGGGTCTGCGCGCACTCGCGTCCCCAGACAATCGAAGAACTTTCGCTCGCGCGAAGGCCCCCTCACCCCCACCCTCTCCCCGAGTACGGGGCGAGGGAGTAAGAACGATCATGTCAACGCGTGGAGCACGTCATCCGTCGAAACTGCGTCAATCGATTCACCCTGAACCACGCTCACCCGCGGCCCGATCGGTTGCCAGCGGGTCGGATCGGAGCCGAAGATCGCCACCGTTGGCACGCCGCAGATTGCAGCGAGATGAGTCGGCCCCGTGTCGTTTCCTACGAACGCGCGAGACGGTGAGATCACGTCGTACAGCTCCGCGTATGTCTTCGGTTGCGCGATATCAGCGACCGCGCGAAGCCGATCGGTCCGCTCCGCCGGCCACTGCTCGCGCTCGACTTCGCCGAGGACGAACCGCACCGCCCGGCCGCTTGATCGCAGTTTTTCCGCCAGCTCGACAAACCGATCGGCCGGCCAGCATTTTCGCGGCGCGCCGCTGCCGGGGTGAATGACGATCGGTGCGTCCTTGCTGGCCATATGCGATGCGATGCCGTTGTCGCGCACCCATTTCAGCATTTGCGTTGCGGCCGAATACAACGCCGGTGCGGGCTTGAGTTGTTCGAGCAGATGTTCCGTCACGTGTCGGGCCGGCGCCGATTCCAGTTCTTTGGTTTGCAGATGCACGAGGTGCGATTCCGGCGCGATCTTCTGAAAATTCTCGCTCCATCGATCATTGGCGGTCGCGATGAAGGTCAGCGCGAAGTGCGTGCCGTCTAGCATCTTACATGTTTTCTCCGACAAGTTCGGCGATTCGGAATACAGCTCGGACCACCCGCCTTCGACGTCGGTCGAATCGACGCGCAAAAGACGCTCCGCCAGCGCACCCTTCTCGCTGCTCGTCACGTAGATGACGCGGCTCTGCGCGTAAAGTCGCGACGCCGCCATCGCGATCGGCCAGGTGACGATGAAATCGCCCAGGGCACCGGAATGAAAGATCAAGAAGTTTCGACGGAACACAGGTGATAACGTAGTGACTTGCGATGGTGGTGCAACCGAGCACACGAACTGAAACAGCGTTGTCATCCGGAGCGGTACGCCGCGAAGCATCTTGCCGCACACGTCAAGCTAGATCCTTCGCGGAGTACCGCTCTGGATGACCCGGTTTCTTTTCGATGGCGCGTAAACGAGAGTCACAGCGCCGCGTCGATCCATCCGCCGCCTAGGAGGACGTCGTTATCGTACAGAACGACCGCCTGCCCGGGCGTGATCGCGCTTTGCGGCTCGTTGAAGCGAACGGTGATTTCGTCGGTGCCCGTGATTGTCGCGGTCGCGGACTGCGGCGGATGGTTATAGCGAATCTTCGCGGCGCATTGAACGGTGTCGCCTTCGCGCTTCAGGCGCGCGCTCAGCAGGTTTGTCTGATGCGCGACCAGCGATCGCTTCAACAGCGATTCCTTCTCGCCGACAGTCACGCGATTTGAATTCGGATCGATATCGACAACGTACATTCGATGCCCCAGCGCCACGCCCAGGCCCTTGCGCTGGCCGATCGTGAAATGCTGGTGGCCTTCGTGGGTGCCGATCGTCTTGCCGGTTGGATCGACCAGCTCGCCGGCGCGGAACGTTGCCGGCGAGCGGCGCTTCACCAGGCCGGCATAATCCTGATCCGGCACGAAGCAGATCTCCTGCGAATCCGGCTTGTTGTACACCGGCAGATTGAGTTCCCTGGCCAGCTCTCGCACGGCGGGCTTTTCGAATTCTCCGATCGGCAGCAGCGTGTGCGATAGCGCCTCGCGCGACATGCCGAACAGCACGTAACTTTGGTCCTTGCGATGATCGAGTCCGCGCAGCAAGGCCACTTCGCGGCTTAGCGGATCGATGCCAATCCGCGCGTAATGCCCCGAAGCGACGTAATCCGCGCCCACTGCTTCCGCATATCGCGCGAGCTTGCCGAACTTCAGCCAGTCGTTGCACCGCACGCACGGATTAGGCGTGCGGCCGCGGTTGTATTCGGAGACGAAATAATCGATGACGCGGACGAAATCGTCCTGAAAGTTCAGGACGTACAGCGGGATGTCCAGCGCCGCCGCGACGCGGCGCGCGTCGGCGGCGTCGAGAACGGAGCAGCAGCCTTGCTTGTTCTTTCCGGAAGTTGAGCACGAAGCGTCGGACGCAGACACGGACAAAGACACGGACGAAGACACAGTCGATGGAGCGACCTCGCCGGTTGAGTCGTCGTGCGATTCGACGCCACCAGGCGTGCCGAGGCGCATGAACACGCCGATCACGTCATAACCCTGACGCAGCAACAGCGCCGCGGCGACGGAGCTGTCGACGCCGCCGCTCATGGCCAGGACGACCTTCTTCTTTCGCGAAGTCATTAACACCCGCCCATGCTAGGCGTGTTGCGCCGGCAGCGACAAAACGGCAGCAGAAATTGCTTGACATTTCGCGCCATGAGTTGAGATTCAGTCTAGTAGATTCGCATGCAAAAACCCACCAGAACCAATTGGAAAGCAGCCTTTTCGCTCGTTGAGCTGCTGGTGGTGATTGGAATCATCGCCGTGCTCATCGGCATTCTGCTCCCCGCCTTGGCGCGAGCGCGGCGGGCAGCGGCTGGCACCGCGAGCCTCAGCAATCTGCGGCAGATCGGCATCGCGATCGCGCAGTATCGGATCGAAAGCCGCGGCTACTACCCGCTGGGCGCCTGGACAAGCCTACCCGACCGACCGCCCACACGCTGGGCCGATGCGATCTATCCTTACCTCCGCAATACCGACGTGTACACGAGCCCGAGCCTGGATGAGGGCGAACGTGCGCGCATGAACGTGCCGTTCATGCACACCTGCGACCCTGCCGCCAACCCGGGAATTCTTCCATCGACGAAATTCTTCGGCGGATACGGATACAACTACCAGTACCTGGGCAACGGGCGTACGCCTGGCGGTGCCGCGCCGTACTTCGCTCGCGAGCGGTCGATCATGAAAACGTCGCAAACCGTCGCCGTGGCTGACACAAGCGGATCGAAGAACGGTTCACGCGCCTGGGCGGGCAGCGAAGGCGTCTATTGCATCGATCCGCCGCGCATGAGCATCACCTTGGGATCCAAGGGAAGTCGCAAGAGCAGCGCCGTTCCCGGCGGCGGCCAGTACGGTTACACCGGTGGCAACGAGAACGATCCGTTGCACCGCGCAACCCCGGCCGCGCGAAACGCGGGACGGGTCAACGTCTTATTCTGCGACGGACACGCCGAGGCGATGCCACCCGCCGATCTGGATGACTTCAACCACGATCGGCTTCCAGACAACGGCTATTGGAACGGCAAGGCGGATCCGACGGTGCGGTGATCGCCGTGCGCGCTTGGCGCGCCCACTTCGCGTGCGCTTGCGGTAAGGGGACGGGTGCTCGATATTTCACTCGAATGAATGTCGGCGTCGTCACGGCAGCGGCCACTCGTTTGCGAATCCTGGTCACGCGGGCATTGGCCAGTTTGGGACTGCGGGAGGATTCGTTCCTGATTCTCGTCGCGGTGCTGATCGGCCTGGTCACGGCGGCCGCCGCGGTCGGATTTCATCAGCTCATCGACTTCATCCGCACGTTGCTGTATCAGCGCGTCGGCGAAGATCGACTTTACGGCCCGTGGATGTTCCTGCTGATTCTCTGGCCATCGCTGGGCGGGCTGTCGGTTGGCATTATCACGCGATACTTCGGCGCGCGCGAAGGTCATGGCGTGGTGGATGTGATCGAATCGGTCATGCGCTCCAGCGGCTTCATCCGCCCACGCGTGGCGATCGAAAAGATCGTCACCAGCGCGATCACGATCGGCACCGGCGGCGCGGTCGGCGCTGAAGGCCCGATCATTCAAATCGGCGCCGCCATCGCATCGGGCTTCGGCAGCGTGTTCCGCCTGGCGCGCGGACAGATGCCGACGATCATCGGCTGCGGCGCGGCCGCGGGGATCAGCGCGATCTTTAACTCGCCGATGGGCGGTCTGCTGTTCGCGCTGGAGGTGATCCTTCAGGATTTTTCCATTCGCAGTGTGACGCCCATTGTCGTGGCGTCGGTGATCGCCAACGTCGCGACGCAGGGAATTTTCTCGCAACTGTTTCACGAGAATTTCGAAGCGATCTTCCGTGTCCCCGCGATGGACATCCGCATGAACTGGCCGATCGTCGGCAACTACGTCGTGCTCGGCCTGGTGTGCGGAATCGTCGGCGTGAGCCTGACGCGGTTGATGTACTTCACCGAAGAACGGTTTCGCCGAATCAATTTGTCGTCAGTGATCAAACCCGCGCTGGGCGGCGCGGTACTCGGTGTGATGGGCGTCAGCTACGTCCTCATCTTCGGCCGACTGCTCGCCGGCCGCGCCAAGCCGGTGCCGTTTGATATTTATCCGATGCCCGCGTTCTTCGGCGACGGCTACGGCTTCATCCAACTTCTGCTCACGAGTGATTTCTACCAACACACGCCCTACTACCTCGCGCTGCTGCTGGCGTTCCTGATCTTCGCGAAACTGGTTGGCACATGCATTACGCTCAGCAGCGGCGGCAGCGGTGGCGTGATCGCGCCGGCACTGTTTCTCGGCGCCACGGCCGGCGGACTGCTTGGCCACCTCATGAAGATGTCGGGGCTCTTCAATCCGGGGCTCGTGCAGCCCGAAGCGTACGCACTGGTCGGCATGGGCGCGGTATTGGCCGCGATCGTTCACGCGCCGCTCGCGTCGATTTTGATCCTGCTCGAAACGACCCGTAACTCCGGCTTGATGCTTCCCGCGATGCTCTCGACCGTGATCGCGACCGCGATGGCGCGCATCATCCTGAGCGATTCGATTTACACGCTGAGCCTGCGCCGTCGCGGGTTGAATGTCAGCGCGGGGGCCGAAGGCAGCCTGCTGCATCGACTCACCGTCGAACAGGTCGATCTGGAGCCGGCCACCATTCTCAAGCTGGATGACCCGTTCCAACGGATCCTCGAGCTCGTCTCAACCACAAACGCCAGCGATTTTCCAGTGGCCGATGAGGCGGGAAACTATGTCGGCATGGTCGTGTCGGATGATGTCCGCACGGCGATGCTCGAGCGCGAAGCGATTCCGCTTCTGCTCGTCGAAGAGTTGCTTCGCCGCGATGTTCCCGTGGTGAAGACAACCGATGATCTTGCGATGACGATGGATCAGTTCGGCCGGATTGATATCGGGCGCCTGCCCGTTTGTTTCCCCGGTGCGCCGGGACGCGTGATCGGGATGATCAGTCGCTCACGTTTGATGAAACGATATCAGGACGGATTGGCCGGCAAACGATAAGAGGTGCTTGCGATGGCTTACAACATGCCGCACGTATCGCGCAGTCCGAAGCTGCGCAAGAAGCAGGTTCAACTCATCGCCAGCGGCGACCTGCGCCTCAGCGCGAACCAGAAATGCTGGGCTGAGCAATTGAAGATGGAAACCGCGCTGAGTACCGCGATCGAATCGATGGGTTTCGATCTCGTGCGCGCGCATCCATACAAGGACGATCAACAACACGGTTTCATCGCATCGCAGAAGGAAGGCATGCAGGTGTTCGCTTCAATCGATCGCAGTGCCCCGCTGATCGTGGCCGAGAGTACCTGGCAGTATTCGCACCACGTTCTGCACGGGCTGATCAGTCACGACGGACCGATTCTGACCGTCGCCAACTGGTCTGGCACATGGCCGGGGTTGGTCGGCATGTTGAATCTCAACGGCTCGCTTACCAAAGCGAACGTGAACTACTCGACAATCTGGAGCGAAGAATTCACCGACACGTTCTTCCGCGATTCGCTGCTGAAATGGCTCACTTCCGGAAAGATCAAACACAAGACGCCGCACATCACGAAGTTCAAGCACGTAAAAGTTCGCAGCCCCGAGCGGAAGCTCGGGGAGTCGCTCGCGAATCAGCTCCAGCGCGAGAAGGCAATCCTCGGTGTCTTCGATGAAGGCTGCATGGGCATGTTCAACGCGATCATTCCGGATGAGTTGCTGCATCCAACCGGCGCGTTCAAGGAGCGACTCAGTCAATCCGCACTGTACTACGAGACGACGCAGGTGAGCGACGACGAGGCGCGCGAAGTCCGCCGCTGGATGGAAGATCGAGGAATGAACTTCGTCACCGGGCCTAACGAGGAATCGGAACTGACCGACAAGCAGATCAATCAGCAGTGCAAGGTGTACGTGGCTGCCCTGCGGATCGCGGATGACTTTGGGTGTCATGCGATCGGCATTCAGTATCAGCAGGGATTGAAGGACTTATTGCCGGCATCGGACTTGGTGGAAGGAATGCTCAACAACGCCGATCGCCCGCCGGTGCGGTCGCGCGATGGGTCGCACGTGTTGTACGAGAACGCACCGTTGCCACACTTCAACGAGGTGGACGAGTGCGCAGGCTTGGATGCGCTGATGACCAATCGCATTCACAGCGCGATGAATGAACCGGTTGAAACGACCCTGCACGATCTTCGCTGGGGCGATGTCGATCGATCCGGCGCGACCGAAGAATACGTCTGGGTCTTCCTGATCAGCGGCAGCGCCCCGCCCGCGCACTTCATCGATGGCTGGGCCGGCGCGAGCAGCGAACGTCAGCCGGCGATGTATTTCCGTCTAGGCGGCGGCACCCTCAAAGGCATCAGCAAGCCGGGCGAAATCGTGTGGAGCCGGATCTTCATCGAAGATGACAAGCTGAAAATGGACCTCGGCCGAGGGAAGGTCGTCCGGCTGCCCGATGAAGAAACGAATCGTCGCTGGCAGGCGACGACTCCGCAATGGCCCATCATGCACGCGGTGACGTACGGTGTCTCACGCGATCAGATGATGGCGCGACACAAGGCCAATCACATTCAAGTCGTCTACGCGAACACGCCCGAGTCAGCCGATCGCGCGATGCTCGCCAAGGCAACGATGGCGCACGCGCTTGGCATGAGCGTCCACATGTGCGGCACGCGGAAAGACGGCGCTGCGTGGGACTGAAGCGACGCGGGTCGTCGATCACATCCCCGTCGGCCGCCCCATCGTCGGCGAGGGTGGCGTGTACACTTCGAACCCGCCGGGCCGCTGCGATGAGTCTTCCGCATTCGCCTGTACGGCGATTGCCAGGTACACCATCGCGATCGCAAAGCAGATCAGCCAGAAGAAAGGAATGCTGACACCAATCACGTCGAACACCGTATCAAGCAGCATTACCGGCGTGACGGAAATGATCGCCAGGCGAATCAACTGCTGATAACTCAGCCTCGCCCCGAACATCGCGGCAAAAGCCATTCCCAGTAGCGCGTAGAGTAGCGCCTGAATCAGACGGTAGATGAACCCGAAGATCAGAAAAACGGCAAACAATCCCGGGCCCATCCAGTTGCCGAATGTGCCCGCCCATCGCTGGATCTTCTGACGATCCATGTCGAACGATTTGATCTGCGACAGATCCTGAATCTTGATCTGGCGATTGTCGCGGTAATGCAGTTCGCTCTTGGTCAGCAGCGCGAACGCGGGTGTATCCTTCAGCGACGTGATCGTGCCGGTGGTGTCGATCACCACAAGCG
>JACMJD010000403.1 GCA_014380825.1 Phycisphaerae bacterium
AGATCGTTCGTGCTCAGATCGGTATCGAGCTTCACGCCGCGCGAGTTCTTTACTGCGCTGAGCTCATGTTCGAAATGCTCGTGATCGACTCCCATCACGGTGTCGCCGAACATATTGATCAACCGGCGATAGCTGTCGTACGCGAAGCGCTCGTCGCCGGTGAGATTCGCAAGACCTGCAACGACGACATCGTTCAGGCCGATGTTCAGGACGGTGTCCATCATGCCAGGCATGGACATCTTCGCGCCCGATCGCACCGCGACGAGCAGTGGATTCTTCGGATCGCCAAACTTCTTGCCCGCGGCCTTCTCGACCTTGGCGAGATTCGTGCGAACTTCATCCATCAACCCGCGCGGCAGCTTTTGGCCGAGATCGTTGTATTCCTTGCACGACTCGGTCGTGATCGTGAACCCCGGAGGCACGGGCAGGCCGATGCTGGTCATGTCCGCCAGGTTCGCGCCCTTGCCGCCGAGCAGGTCTTTCAGATCCGCGCCGCCTTCGGCCTTGCCGGCGCCGAAAAAGTATACGCGTTTTTTCTTGCTGCTCGCCTGTCCGTTCACTTTCCCATTCGATCCGCGTTTCGCGGCGGCCGGACGTGCGGCGAGGCGACCTTTGCTCTTCAATTTCGGCATGATCTTGACTGCTTTCTTTTTTCTGAATGCGATTGGTTTCGATGGAGTTACGGCTCTGCGGCCAGCGCGAAGCGGAAGTATAGGACGCGAGATATGTCTGTCAATTTGAGACGGTCCGCGGCCACGAATCGGTATAATGCACGGCCATGATCAAGAGCCTGATCATCCTCGCGTTGCTGGTGGTGCTATCCGCCGGTGCATTTCTGAGCCGCCCGAAGCCGGCGGATTTCAAACCGTTCCTGAAGCAGAAGATGGAACAAAACGCCAAGAGCTTCCCCGGCAAGCTCTGGGCGGATTTCCAGGTCGACCGCTACGTCGAGAGCTGCACGATCAACGATCGCTATCTGTGGGTGACGGTGGAGAAGGACGGCCAGCGCGTCTATACGGGCGCGTTCAACCATTGGTTCGGGAACGACCCTTCAACTTCGAAGTGAAGATTGAGCGGGCGAGCGAAGCTCGCCGGGTTGACTTCACGGGGTTGTCGTCGGCGCGTTCGTCGGTGTTGTCGTTTGCGGAAGCACATCCGTTGTCGCCATGCGCTTCCGAAACACCAGCACGATACCCACGATCAGGATGATGATCCCCAGGATTTGCCAGAAGTTCAATTTCATGCCAATTGCTCCCAACCTGCGCTTGTGATGATGCACAGCTTAAGCGGCCAGCCGGTGGGCTGTCACGCCTAGCGTGTCGTGATCGAGAACGGCTTCGACGATGCTCTGCTGCCGTCGGCTCGCGCGGTGTACGAGCAGGGCGGCAACGGTGGTTAGCAGCACGACCGTGACGTTCACGCGCGTCAGGGCCGCCATGCCGGGGTTGATCATCATCCAGAGGAACAGGATCGACCACGCGCCAATGAGCCATCGCTCGGCGCGATCGAGCATTTGTCCGACCGGGCGGCCGGTGATCTCCACTGCCAGCAACGTCGCGGGGACTGCGAGAAGCAGCAGGTCATAGTCGAAGTAAAACGGCATGAGCAGTGGCGTGGCCGCGATCGTCGCGGCGATCAGTCGATCGCGCCGTCGTTGCGATGTCTCGCCGGTGAACGGATCATCGATGCCGCGCTGCTTCGAACGAATCACCGCGCGCACCAGCGCGAGTCCGACGACCGCCGCGCAACCAGCCGTCAGCGCGGTGACCGCGAATGTTGCTTCGCCCGCGGCGCGGCCTTGCAGCAGCAGTCGCCAGAAACCTTTGAACGTGACGTGACGTTCCCACAGATACGTGTTTTCCACCTGCATGAAATGCAGATTCAGCGGCAGCTTGTCGAGGTAATCGCCGATCGATCCGGGCAGCGTGAATCCGGTGATCAGCAGCAGGCACGACGCGGTGAAGGCCATCGCCAATGCTGCGCGCCAGCCCAGATCCAGCGACATCACGATCGCCAGCACTACGGCCAACTGCGGCTTGTACAGAAGCAATCCGCACGCGATGCCGGCCGACAGCGCACGCCGCTCGCGCCATGCGGTGGCGGTCATCGCGACCAGCAGCAGCGAGATAAACGTGTTCTGCCCGTGGCTGATCGCCTGGATGAACGGCATCGACACGAGCAACAGCAGCGGGAGAAGCGTCGTTGTCCGCCAATCCGCATCAGTCGGGAACATGCGACGCAGGAGCAGCGTCGCACACAGCACGGCCGCGACGTTCAGCAGCACCCAATACAGCAACGCCTCGCGATACGGCATCCCCGCGAACGGCACGAACGCCCACGCATAGAACGGCGGATTCCAGAACGGCCCGAACTTCTGCTCGAGCCCCGCCTTGGCCGCAATCGCAAACTGCGCGGCCTTCACCGTCGGCAAGTCATAGAGCGATTCAGCGCGCCCATCGCGCACGAACTGCCCGGCCATGTAGAAGGGGAGAAAATCATTCCCCAACATCTTGGGCGTGAGGCTCTTGTCGTGCGAGACGAAGTTATTCATCGCCGCGATCGAGAGTACCAGCGTCGCCAGCGCGATCCCGCCCTGCCAGAAACGTTTGCGCAGCGGGGCGGGGCGGAAGATTGCGAGGCGGGCGAAGCGTGCGCGCAGCATGTTGTGATATCGGATCGCCGCGGCCGAAAACTTGTGGGGAATCAAGCAAGCGACAGGCATAGCGGTGCAATCACCGATCACGCCGGGCCAGAGCGTACTCGCGCCGGGCCGGATTCGTTTCGCGGCAATTGAGTTTTTGAGAAACCCGAATGGCAGAAATCCAATCCGGGGCGGCGCGGGTACGCTCTGCCCCGGCGTGATCGCGTTGGGATCGGTGTTATTTCACCATCGCGCCGGTCGTCATCGCCGCAAGCGCTCGAAGATTCGTGATGCAGCTCGTCGTCTGCTCGATCGCGTAGTCGATCTCTTCTTCCGTAGTCGATCGGCCCAGGCTGAATCGCAACGAGCTGAAAGCGAGGCAGCGATCGACGCCGCAGGCTCGCAGGACGTAGCTTGGTTCCAAACTCGCGCTGGTGCAGGCGCTGCCGCTGCTGACGGCGATGTCTTCCAGCGCACCCAGCATCGAGTCGCCGGGCACGCCTTCGAAGCAGAGGTTGGTCATGTGGCTCAGGCGATTGTCGGGATCGCCGTTCACGTGTACGCCGTCAACGCGCGAGCGGATGCCGGCTTCCAGCTTGTCGCGCAGTACGCGCAATCGCGGTGCGTCGATGGGTTGCTGCTGCATGCCGATCTCGCATGCCATGCCAAGTCCGACGATGCCCGGAACGTTCAACGTCCCGGATCGATAGCCGCGCTCGTGGCCGCCGCCGTCTAGCTGGCAGGCGAGCTCGATGCGCTCGGGTTTGTGGCGGACGTACAGCGCGCCGCTGCCCTTGGGGCCATACATCTTATGTGCGCTGAACGAGAGCAGATCAATGCAGTCGGCCTCGACGTCTATCGGAATCTTCGCCACCGCCTGCGTCGCGTCCGTGTGAAAGCAGATGCCTTTCGAGCGACAGAGCTGGCCGATCTTGCGGATCGGGGCGATCGTGCCGATCTCGTTGTTCGCCCACATGATCGACACGAGAATCGTGTCCGGCCGAAGCGACGCGGCGAACTCATCCATGTCGATCCGCCCACGCCGATCGACGCCCAGCACGGTGACGTCGTACCCATCGGCCGCCAATCGCTTGCACGGATCAAGCACCGCCTTGTGTTCGGTCGCCTGCGTGATGATGTGCCGGCCCTTATGCTTGTAAGCACACGCAACGCCCTTGATCGCCAGGTTGTTGGCCTCGGTGGAACCGCTGGTCCAGACGATCGCATTCGGGTTGGCATTGATGATCGCCGCGGCTTGCTGCCGAGCCTTGTCGACCGCGGCTTCCGCGGCCCAGCCAAAGCTATGCCCCCGCGAAGCGGCGTTGCCGAACGTCTCGCAAAAGAATGGCATCATCGCCTCGAAAACCCGAGGATCGACGGGAGTCGTGGCGTTGTGATCGAGATAGATCGGCAAGCGCAGCGGCACGCCGTCGATGGTATCAAACGAGCGAAGCCCAAACCAGCAGGATCACAAGAGACGCTTCAATCACATCCGCCGCCGCCATTGAGAGGGGATTGCAATCGCTATCAATGACCAAGTACCGCAGCCGACCTCGGGCACGGCGACAAATGTCACGACACCTTCTGTATACAGGCGGGACGTGTCCCACACGTAAGGTTCATTGTCGTTCGAGAAAATCAAGCCGAACTCCGTGTCGATGTTTACACCCGACCAGTCGAACAGCCGATATGACCGTCCGACTAGACCAGAGACATCTATCTCGTCCGCAAAGCCGAGAACCAAGGCACTTCCGTTGAGGACAACGGGAGTGCCGGGATCAAAACTGATTGTCGAACCCCACGGGTCGGCATCGAAGAATGTATACACGCCTGCGCCAGACATGCCATTCCGAACGCGGATCGGCAGAGCTGTAGGGCCGATATAATTTCGCACGAACAGCGTACCAGACGTGAGAGCATCGATGCGTCCGTCTGGCCGGATCGTGTTTTGTGTTGAGGCGCTAGAAACATCAGCGTCCCGTGCGCCGCGGAGGTCAGCATTGTCGAGTCGTGCGTTGACGAAGCTCGTGTCCAGACAATTCGCGTTCGTCAGCGAGAAGTTCCGAAAATCCGCTCGCGAGAAATCCGCGCCTACGAGCCTGGCATTGTTCAGCGTGCCCCACATCTTCGCATTGTTCGCATGCACGCCGGTGAAGTCGGCGTTGGTCATGTCGCCCTGCAACACGGCGTTGACCAGCGTCGCGCCGTCGAACCGCGCGACGGTTAGGGTGCCGCTTTCGATCCGCGCGCCGGTCAAATCCATCTGGCTGAAGTTCCAGCCGCTGTAGTCGGCGCGACCGCCAAGTTGGATGCGTCGCAGGTCGCGGTTCTTGTAGCTGGCGGTGGAATAGAGCTGCGCCGCCGAGAACCCGATCGGACCGCGCAGCGACGTTCCGTTGATCGTCGCGTCGGTGAAATCGACGGTGCTGACATCGCCGGAGAAGAACGAAACGTCGTTGAGGTTCGCGCCGGTGAATCGCGTGTTGATCAGCGAGCAGGATTGAAACGTGCCCGATGATAAATCTGCGCCGGTGAAATCCGCGCTGTCTAGATTTGAGCCTCGAAGGTTCCCGCGCACGGCGGTGGTCCCGCCGAAGTCGGCATCTCTCAAGTCGCTGCCCGTGACAAGTAAGCGGTCCAGAACCGCTTGCCGGAGGTATGCCTCGTTCAAGTTGCTCGAGCTGAAAAATGCGCTGGTCAGGTCCGCCTGATAAAGATATGCGCGGCTGAGATTCAAACCGCTCCACAGCACGTCAGGTTGCGCGATCCGTCCAGCACCGTCGGGACACAATATGGTGGACTGTTCCTTTCCCAAGCTGTGATCGTTCGGATCAACCCACTGCCACTGAAACACGTCGCCCGTGGCAGTTGAGGCACAAAGGCGCGCGAGGAGATAGGTGCAGCCAATCAAGTGGGAAAAGCGACGGTGCATGATGGTCGCAAGTGTAAATCATTTTCGCTAGCACGTTTCACAGAGGCCGTTAGCTTCCTCACCGTCTCCCCGCCTTAACGTCATATTGTCCGAGCAGATATGCGCACTTTGTACGTCCCCAGATTTCGAAAGTTGCGTTAATCTCGCCCTCGTTCAGTGGCTATGAGCACACATCTGTTCGCCGGCAGGTAGGCCGACGTCGCCAAGATGTTTGATGTGGCGCGGGGGTTGGCAGGGATTGAAAATGCTGGATGCGAATCTCCCGCCGTTCCGCGGCAGTATTGATTTCAATGCACAGCACGCGCCCATGGGCGCGTACTGGAACTTCACGTGCGGCCACTTCGGTACGCGCGGTGGATTCTCGCTGCAACACGGTCGGCCGGG
>JACMJD010000404.1 GCA_014380825.1 Phycisphaerae bacterium
CCGTCGTCTTCCCGGTCGTCTTCCGCGGCGATGGCATTTCAGAGGTCAGAGTTCAGAGGCCATAGGTCAGGGAAGACCGATTCTGTGAAACTTCGACCTGCCCTCTGCCTTCTAACCTCTGCCCTCTATGCGGATCTTCATCGTCACCAACATCAACAAGCCGAAGGTTCGTCCGGCCATGGACGAGTTGATCCCCTGGGTGTCGGCGCGGGCGAACGTGGTGGGCGTGGACACCGACGGCACCGTCGATCTTTCCAAAGTCACCGCTGACGCCTTTCTCGTCTTCGGCGGCGATGGAACGCTGCTCGCCACGGCGCGACGAATCGCCGGCAAGCAGATTCCGGTGATGGGCGTGAACTTTGGCCGCCTTGGGTTTCTGGCGAGCTTCACGCCTGAGCAGTTCAAGGAGCTGTTTGAGGCATTCATCCTGGGCAAGCTCCCGATCAGCTCGCGGCTGATGGTCGAAGCATCCGTCGTCGACGCCGGCGCCGAATGCAATCTCGTCGATCCGGTTGACGTGGCCGCCAAGCGCCGGTGGGTGTCGACGGCGCTCAACGATGCGGTCATCACCGCGGGCGCTCCGTTCCGCATGATCGAGCTGCTGCTGGGCACCGACAACGATCCGGGCGTGCGGTGCTTCGGCGACGGCGTGATCGTCGCCACGCCCAGCGGATCATCCGCGTACAACGTCGCGGCCGGCGGTCCGATCATGAGCCCCAACGTCGAGGCAGTTTGCATCACGCCGTTGGCGCCGCAGAGTCTTTCGTTCCGACCCGTCGTCATGCCGTCCAGCAGCATCGTCATCATCACTGCAAAGCGCGTGAATCGCGGCACAACGCTTTTCTGCGACGGACAGGCAAGCATCGGCGTGAAAACGGGTGACCGTGTGATCGTCCGACGCTTCCCGAAGGATCTGATGCTGGTTGAAAATCCCTCCGCACACGAGTGGAAAACGCTCGCCGAAAAGCTCAACTGGGCCGCCAGCCCGCGCTTCAACCATGACTCCTCCAAGTAGCGAAACCGGTTGCTTCCGCGGCCGGATTTCTTTTCCCGCATTGAAATCGGTATAACGTATGCGGCGTTGATAGGGGGGCGGACCGCCTCCATGTCTGAAAGACTTTCGACGCAGAAGGCACACAACGATGGCTGACATCTTCAACTACGAATCGGTGCAGGAAGCTTACCGAACCCTCAAGGCGACCACCGATCCGGCGATGCGCAGCCAAATGACCACGATGTTCGTGTGGTGGACGATCGCGCACGTCGTCTACTACATCATGGCGGGCGTCGCGGTGATCCTGCTCGGGCGGCGCCTCATCCAGGCATCGTTTGCCGCCTTCAAGGAGGCCCGGCGTGAGCGTGCTTGAGTGGCTGCTCATCCTCGAGGCCGTGTTCCTGTTGACCGGCGGAATCTTCTGGGTCACCGGCGCGTTCATCGGCCGGGGCGATCCGGACGATCCGTTCACGGCGTTCTACCAAACCTTCTGGAAAGTCTTCCTCCGCAAGCGCGGCCGACTGCGCTCGGCGGTCACCGCGCTCGACGTTGAAAAAGCGCGGAAGTACGATCAGATGAAACAAACCGGCAACGTCGAAGGCATCAAGGAACTCCTCGAAAACGAATTCGGCGGCCACGCGTTTGACGAATCCGAAATCAGCGCCGCGCTGGATGAATCGATCGTCGGCGGTCAACACCATCACGATCCTGGAGTGGCCGGCGAACCCGCTCGATCGCGCACCGCGACGATTACCGTCAAGGTCATTCCGTTCGCGCAAAAAGACGAGCTCGTCAGCATGCGCCGCGACGGAATCTCCATCCAAGTCACCTGCGGCCCCGAAGAAGGCCAAGCCAACAAAGCCGTCATCGACCTGGTCGCACAAGCGCTGAACATCAAGCCGTATCAGGTCACGCTGATGAAGGGTCACTACAAGGCGTTCAAGACGGTGCAGGTGGCTGGCTACGACCAAGCAGAGCTCGATCTGAAGATGGCAAGCTACTCGTGAGGAATCAGAATGCAGAATGAAGAATGAAATCGCGGACGCCGGTGTCTGAGCGTACCCGCGAAGACCCGGATTCTTCAGACCGTCAAACCCACCCCGTCATAAACCGCACGCCCCACACCGTCCACCGCGCCTCTGATCTAACCACCCGAAATCCCTCACTTTCCCCCTTATTCTCGGTCCCATTCGCACGCTACAGTCGCACGCAGTCGTCTTACCTGAACAGGAGTGTCGCTATGTTTCGCGTCGCCCTTTTTGCTCTCGTCTTGTCGTGTGCCTCCAGCAGTTTCGCCCAGATCATTTACGAACCCGTTCGATATCAATACGGCGATCAGAACAAGTTCTATTACGGCGGCAGCGATCCGCGAATCATCCAGCACGCCATGGGCCCGCGCGACGCGGCCGGGCGTTGGGGACGCGTGAATGGATTCGATTTCGTCAGCGGAAACATCGACACGCATCGCGAGGTCTCCGGCCAGCCGGAACGGACGTTCACCGATGCGCTGGGCTATCAGAACGCCCGCATCTACGGCTTCACCGCGACCGACGCCCGCAACGAGGCGTACGCGGACATTCCGACCTACTTCCGCAAACGTGATCTGCTGAACGCCGCCATCCCAACCGCCCGCGGCTGGGTCGTCCCCGCGCAGGCGCAACCGATCCCTTTCAACCCCCGCGCCACCATCACCGTCACCGGCGGTCGCGCGATGGTTCCTCGGCCGATGATGATCATCCCGAAGAAGGCGTTGGAGAAAAAGCTCACCGAGAAGCAGAACCTCGCGAGCGCCAAGTCGTAGCTCGTGGCGGATTCGTTCAGGCCGGTCACAGTCATTCTGATTCCTGCGTATCTCCCTCGTGCACAGCCGTGTACGAGGGAGACCGCTTTGATAGCCGCTAGATCGCGCAAGCCTCCACTAACCACCGCGTAGCACCCGCCCAGCCTCGTGCAAGCATTCCTGCGCCCTCTGCCAGCACCTCCCGAGCCGTCGATATCTCCGCGCTTTGAATGGCTTCGTTCCGCTCGATTCGATCGATTTTTTCGCGTCTGCCTCACTGCGATTGCTCCCCATCCCCCGGCCCGGCCAGCGCTTGCGTTAAACGACCCGCCTTTGGCTTTTGGGTTTGCCTGCACAATTTCACAATGTCCCCATGCACCGGTTTCCGACCAACTTTTCCATGAGCGCTCGACGGACCAGCGCGGTGACAGCGGAGCCGAAAAAAATCGCTCCTCCCATATACATCGCGCGCTGCGCCGGCCGAGACGCCGGCGCGCAGCGCAATTTCCAAAACCACATTGGCCGTGGCCAAACGACACAAAATTTTCCGATTTTGTCTTTGCACGCGCTGCGCGCCGGCGGACTGTCGCGCTTTGGTTTCCTGGGTTGGGGTCGGTCTACGGTTTGGAGCGGGGGTTCGGCTGAGTCGTGGCATCTGAGGCGAGCAGCCGGATAACGGCGTCGTTTTTCGCTGCAACCGCCAAGTCCATCGGAGTGCGCCCCTGCGCGTCGCGGACCGAGCGATCCGCGTAAGGGTGCAGCAATCCGACGATCTCGCGGAATCCAGATCGAACAGCGATATGAAGGGCGGTTGAGCCGTCCGCATCCTGCACGTCAGCGTCAGCCTGATCCTCTAATAGAAAGTAGGCGAACTTGGCTTGGCGTTGCATTACCGCGACTTGGAGCGCTGTGGCATTGTTGAAGGCCTTGGCCTTCAGGTTCAGATCAGCTCCGCCCTGCACTAACGCAACTTCGCTCTTGCAAGCCCCAGCCATAGCCGCGGCGTGCAACGCCGTCAGTCCGTTATCATTGGTTGTGTTCGGATTTGCTCCCCGTTCCAGCAGCAGCGCGACGACGCTTCCTCGATCCTCGACCGCAGCTTGCATGAGCGGCGTCGTACCAGCGTCGGGCGTTCGGCACTCGATATCGATCCCATCACGATCGATCGCATCACGAACAAGTTCAACGTCACCCTCGGCACAAAGTTCGAAGAATCGTTCTTCAACGGGCGATAGGGGCTTTCGCGACTCATTCGCCGGGGCGGTTGTGGGTCCACTTGCGCCGTCCATGCGACTCATTGGGGCAACAAACAACACGGCTGTCACCGTACACAGCGCCAACATCTTCAACATTGAGGCCTCCGAAGATCTGTATGCTCGTGCCCGTACAGGGACATCTTAACCCGAGCGGCATCCATCTTGGTGTGAATTCGAACCGACTCTCCCGCGTGGAACCGCCTGAGAAGCGCACGTCGATCGTCATTGTCCCCACCGGACCGTCCGATATCATTC
This sequence comes from Phycisphaerae bacterium, assembly GCA_014380825.1. The sequence continues at coordinate 4,286 of JACMJD010000404.1, forward strand.
ATCAATCAGCCCGCACGCGGCGATTGGCCGATGGTGGGTGACACGGAATGAGAGGTCGGAACATGACACGGATCAACTTCTGCATCGCGATGTTTGTTTTCTGCGGGCTGGCAGGCGCGCAAACGACGCAGCCGGCTTCCTCCGCGCAGCCGCCATCGACGCAGCCTTCGGCGGGGCGGTTGTTGGATGAGATGCTCAAGCCCAGCGGGACGACCGCGCGGCCACTTCAGCCGTTGCCGGATCCGCCGGCGCCGGATCGGACGAGCGGCGGGGCCGCGGTCGCGCCGGGGTCGGAACAGATGCCGGTCATTCGCGAAGGCAGCTTTATCGTCGATCGCACCGGCCGATTGACGAAGAGCCCTGACGGCCAGCAATTCGAATTCAACTTCGAAGCGGATGGCCGAACGATGAAAGATCCGCCGGTGGTGATCATTCCGAACCTGAAACTGATGGCCATGGAAAACGCCGTGAACGGATCGAACCGCGATTTGAAATTCCGGGTCACGGGGATGGTGACGGAATACAAGGGCCGGAATTACGTGCTGCTCGAAAAAGTCGTGGTTGTGCCAGATGTGATGCAGAAATTCTAATACAAGAGATCGAACCACCAAGACAACAAGGACACCAAGAATACGAACGGTTGATTTCTTCTCTTGGAGTGCTTGGTGTCTTGGTGGTCCATCTTTCTTTTCGAACGCGACCGCGCGTCGGAGCGTACAATTCATCCGTGAGCGATCCCAAAAAGCTCAATCCCTGGCTGTTCATCTGGCGAGCCCTTCGCCTGCGGTGCCCGGAATGCGGCGTTTCGCCGATGTTCAAACCTTGGCGATTGACGCGATCGCTTTACGACTGGTTCAATCCGCTCGATGGCTGTCCGCGCTGCGGGTATGCGTATCGCCGGGAGCCGGGTTATTTCATGATGGCGATCTGTGCGTTGAATTACGGGCTCGTCTGCGCGCCGGCGATCGCGACGGCGTATCTGGTTGAATCGATCTGGTCGCCGCCGATGTGGATGCATGTGGCGTTCATCCTGGCGCCGATGCCGTTCATGAGTTTCCTGTTGGCGCGACACGCCAAGAGCCTGTTTGTGGCGTTCGATCACTACTGCGATCCGCATGTGAAAGCTCCGCCGGGTACCGATACCACTGACGTCGTGACGGCGTCGCCGGTACACTCACATTAGATGACTTTCCTCTCGCCGCTGTGGCTGCTCGCGCTGATCCCGTGGGTCGTGGTTGCGCTGTGGCTGCTGATTGGCCGCAACCCGCGCGTGGCGGTTCCGTTTATCCCGTTGTGGAATGATTCGGACGCGCCGAAGCGCCGCGCGAGCCGCGCGCTTAAACGACCGCAGGCGGCGATAGTGTGCGCGCTGTTGGCGTTGCTGCTCGCCCTTATCGCGGGTGCGAAACCGGCACTCGTGCGCGATCAGTCTGTTACCGCGCCGATCGCACCGAAGATTCCAGAGAACGTGGGGATCGTGCGGGTCGTGGTGCGCGAGACGCCTCGTCCAGCGGTGTTGGTTCGGCTTCGTAATCAGTCGGAGCTCGGGATGGGGACCGTGACGGTGACGTCGTCGCTCGCCGCGGCGAGCCCGGCGGATTTGGTGAAGCGCGAGGTTGAACTTCCGAAGCGTGATGGAGAGCGGGACTATTTCTTCGATCTGGATCGAGTGGGGGATGTGGTTTCCATCGAGATCGTCGTCGACGATGAACTCAAGTCGGACAATCGCGCGCGGTTGGTTCGCGGGCACAGCCCGGCAAAGCTGGAACCACGAACAACGGTTTCGCCGGAGCTGGCGCGGATGATCGATGTCTTTTTGCGGAATCGCCCGGCAAGTGCAGCATCGAGTCGAGTCGCGATTGTCGACGACGTCGCGCGACTGTCGCAGAATGAATCTGGCGTCGTTGTGACGAGCGGCACGGATCGACTCAGAGCGCAATCTCCCGTTCGCGTCAGCGATCATCCGATCACCGCTCACGTCCGAGATTGGAATTTGATCGCGAGCGATGCGTTGGTCGGTCGACCACCAATTGGCGAATGGACGCCGATCGTTCAATCGGACGATCGCGTTCTCGTCGCGGTGCGCGATCATCCAGCAAGACAAGTGTGGGTTGGTTTCAACTCGGATGCCTTCGCGCGCAGCACCGACTTCGTCATCTTCTGGACCGACGTCTTCGACTCGCTTGGCGGCAGCAGCGGAAGCGAATTCCGAATCGACCCGTCCACTCTGATCGATGTGAAGCTGGCGAAATCGCTCAGCGAACCGGAGAGCGGTCGATCCGCTGCAAGCACGATTGATCTTACGCGGGCGCTACTGATTACCGCGCTCGCTTTCCTGGCCGTCGCCACGATGTTGTGGAACGGGCTTGGATCGGTAAAACCGCCTACAATCACGCAGGATCGACATCGATCTGTGGCGGCAAAACCGCTTGCTTGACACCCGTTTCGGCGGCCCTTACTTTCGGATGTTGCTCGTAATTGCCGCGACACGTTCGCGTCATCAATTACTGGCATTTGTGCGTGCGATTCTCTTTTGCAGGACTGCGGAAATGTCCGATCAAGCCCCGCCTGTTTCGGTCGTCAACGACAAAGACATTCGAATCGTCGAATTCACCAACAACAAGATCCTGGACGAGGCCAACATCGAAGGCATCGGCCAGACGCTCAAATCGCTGATCAACGAATCGGAGCGGCCAAAGCTGCTGCTGGATTTCGCCACGGTCGACCACCTGTCGTCGGCGGCGCTGGGCATGCTCATCAACGCGAACAATCTGATCAAGCAGAAGAATGGAATGTTCCGGCTGGCGAACATCAAGCCGCAGATTCTGGAAGTGTTCCGAATCACGAAGCTGGACAAATTGTTCCGCATTCATCCGACGCGCCCCGAGGCGCTGAAGAGCTTCGCGGAATAGGCGCTTGGCGTGGCTTGGCTTGAGGCTATCCAGCCGCGGGACTATTCAGTCGTGAAATTCAAAATCCCGTCCGATCTCTCCGCCGTCCGCGAGGTGCAATCGCGCATTCTCGATGACGTGAAGCGTTGCGGCTACGGCGCCGAAAGCACGTTCGCCATCAAGCTGGCGCTGGAAGAAGTGCTGATCAACGCGATCAAGCACGGCAACAAATTTGATGAGGGCAAGCACGTTCACGTCGAATGGAACGTCACGCCCGAAGAGGCCGAGATCATCATCGAAGACGAAGGGCCGGGGTTTGAACGGGTCGAAGTGCCGGATCCGACGCTGGTCGAGAATCTGACCAAATGCAGCGGGCGCGGGATTTTGCTGATCGAAGCATATATGAGCAGCGTCGAATACAGCAATCGGGGCCGCCGCGTGCGTATGATCAAGAAGAACGACGGCGACGGAAAGTAACCTGCTGCATCGATCTGGGCGCTTGGCCGCCGCGTCGTTCGCGCGCATCACGACTCATGCTATTTCCCATTCGCACCGATGTTCCGCTGCGCATCACGCCGTGGATGAACTGGGCGCTGATCCTGCTGAACGTGCTGATGTTCATCGTGCAGTCGACCGACCAGGGCAGCGCCTGGACGCGCACGCTTCACCTCGATCCGCGCAACGCGAAGCTCTACCAATATTTCACGTACGCGTTCCTGCACGGCGGGGCGATGCATCTGGCATCGAACATGCTGTTCCTCTACATCTTCGGGAACAAC
>JACMJD010000405.1 GCA_014380825.1 Phycisphaerae bacterium
AATGCTCATTCAGATTGCGTTCGTGTACTGGCTTGCATTCGCAGCCAAGACCAGCGCGGATTGGCGATCGGACTTTTCGGCGGTCTATTACTTCCTGAATTCACACCTCAGCACGCCGCTGGGTTATGCGATCGGGCAATTGCCCGTGCTATCGCAACTGCTGACGATCGGCTCATTGGGACTGGAATTGTTCGGCCCGTTCTTTGCGCTGCTGACGTACAGCATGCCGCGTACGCGGACGCTGATCGTGCTGGGCTTCATCCTGTTTCACCTGGGGCTGGTCGCGACGATGTACGTCGGCACGTTCTCGTTCATCTGCATCGCGGCGTGGATGATTTACATCCCCACGCCAATGTGGAACGCGTTCGCTCGCGGATCGATCGTCCGCGCGATTGCCAGCGCGTGGAACTCATTTGTGGCGCGCATCGCGCGGATGGTCGAAGCGATACCTGCGCTCGCGGTTCGCACGATCACGCCGGGATCGCAAAACCCAATTGTGCTGGCGTTCGTCGCGCTGCTGCTGTTTTACGTCTGCATCGTCAACCTGGTCGGAACGCTGCCCAAGCCCGTGCTCCCGTTGGCCGGGCCGCTTGCGAGGTTGCCGCGGCTCAAGCAGAGCTGGGGGATGATGGACACGTCCTGGCCTTATTTCCACGCGCTGTTGCTGGAAGTACAACAGGCTGACGGGACGATGCACACCGTGACGCGCGCCGACGCCCCCGACGGCTCGTTCGATCGCACGCTGCCCACCACGCAGAAGCCGGACGAGTATTGGAAGTGGCCGGTGTGGCGCGCTGAGACGACGTGGCTTGTAGCATATCGATCAACGCTGCTGCTGGGCGCGATCGAGAACAAGCCGCAATCGATCGAAGCGTACTGTGATTTTCATCTCCGAAAGTGGAACCAGTTGCATCCGTCGCCGGCGCAGCAGGCGAAAGTGATCAGAGCGTACGCGCTGTTGTCGCCCACCAAGGGGCCCGACGGGACACGGAACAACTCGGTCCCCAGTGGGAAACAACTGATCTATACCTGGCCCCGATCAACCACAGCGCCGGCGAAGTAACTTGATCGGATTGGAGAAATAAGTGGCGAGCATCGAACAACGCGCACTCGGCAATACAGGTCTGAATGTCACGCTGATCGGCCTGGGCGCGCTGGAGATCGGCCGAGATTGGGGCATCGGCGAAGGCCCGGCACGCGCGCGGCCCGACGAATCCGGTGCGGCCGAGGTGCTGAACGCCGCGCTCGATGCGGGCGTCAACCTCATCGACACCGCAAGCGCGTATCACCGCAGCGAAGAGCGCATCGGAAAATCGATTCCTCATCGCCGCCGCGAATACGTGTTGGCCAGCAAATGCGGCGAGCATAACGATGAGCCGAACACGTTTTACGATTACTCGTACAAAGCGATCCGCGAATCGATCAAGCGCAGTCGCGATCTGCTGAAGACCGATGTGATCGACGTCATGCAGATCCACTTCGGCCCGGAACCGCAAAAAGTGCTGGACGACGGCGAATGCGTTCGCGCGATGAAAGATGCGCGCGAGGCAGGCGAGATCAAACACCTGGGCGCCAGCATCGGCGGCGATGTGCTCAAGCGCTGCATCGACAGCGGTGATTTCCAAGTTGTGCAAGTCGGCTATTCGCTGCTGGACCAGAAGGACGGCGAGCTGATCACCCGCGCCCGCGACCGCGGCATCGGCGTGCTGATCCGCAGCGGATTCGCCGGTGGGTGGTTGACGTCACGTATCAGCACCGCCCCGCGCGACAAACGCCCGCCCAAGGCGCAGGCAATTCTTGATCTGTGCGGCGGCGACACCGACAAGATCTATTCGCTGGCGCTGCATTTCCTGGCGCGGCACGAAGGGATCAGCTCGATCCTGGTCGGCACAAAGTCCGTAAAGAATATTCAGCAGGCCGCAAAGTTGATCGCACAACCAATCGACGAATCGCTGCTGGATCGCGCGACCGCAGTTTGATGCACGCTGTTACTTCTCGATTCCACGCTTCGTCACGGTGTAGTTCTTGCCCTGATAATTCAGATTCTTCAGCACCGCGTTCGGATCGAACTTCCCGAATTTCGGCTCGGCCGAAATCCCGTTCGCGAGCGTTGCCTTCACGCCGAAGATCGATTCGATGATGATGTTCGTCCACGCGCCGTTGCTGGAGCACGTCCAGTCGGTGATGTACGGGAAATCTGGCGGCGCCTTGATCGCTCCGCCGTCTTCGGGATCGACCACCGTTTCGCAGAAATGCGCCTGCCCGAACGGGCCCTGATTCGCGCTGCGCGCCAAACCTTTCACCCAGTCGAACGCCAGATCGACTTCGCCGATGCGATACAAACCGGTGACGGCTTGCGGAGGCCACGCGGGATACGCGCCGGTCCACTGATGATCGGGCCGTACGCTGAACATCGCATCATCGTCATCGCAACTGAGCGCGTGCATCCACGCGGGCGTCTGCAATTCCCGCCGGAAGAAGTCGACCATCTCGCGCTTCTGCTTTTCCGGAATGTCGTCCGGAATCGTGTTGAGCACGGTGTTGAAGTCGTAGCAATGACGAACTTCGCGCAGCGAACCATCCGGAAATCGCGCATGAAAAAACCCTTTGCCCTCGACGTACAGCTTGTTCACTTCGCGCGCCAGTTCCTTCGCCTCGGCCAGCATCGACGCGGCTTTGTCTTTCTGACACTTCGTCGAAATGATCTCCGCCACTGTGCGCAGATTGAACACGTTGGCGGCGTTCAGGCTGGCGACTTCGTGTACGTAGGTGTTCACGCACTCGAGCAGATTGTTCAGCCCGCCGTAATCCGCGAGCTTGCTCTTCGTGGCGAAGCGTTTGTAGTTGTGCGCGTATTGTTCGAGATAGTCGACGGTCTTCTGCTCTCCCACCTTTCGATCGAGCCACCCGAGATCGCCGCTGAATCGCAGGTAATCGCGCGCGATGGATGTCATCGCAAAATCGTTTACCGAATACCACGGCCCGACGCCCGCGCCGGTGAGATATTCGGTGCCGAAGTGCTTGTGGATGTCGAGTTTCATCCACCGTTCCAGGCTGGCGCGCATCTCGGCCGGGTCGAGCAGCGCGTGAACGAGCGACGACAGCGAGTAATCCCACAGGAACGTGACCGGCTGCCAGTATCGCGGAATCAGCGTTGTGTACGCGCGGCCATGCACTGAGTACGGCGATTCGCGCTTGAAATAAATCGTGCCGAGAATGCCGATGTGATACAGCTTCAGCACATCGCGATCGGACGTTTCCAGCGTCGGCATGTGCCCGGAATATCGATCGTTGCCCGGCGTGAACACGGCCGCCAGTTCTGCGTTCCAGTCATCCCGCGCGCGGCGGATTTCTGCTTCGGGATTTCGCGCGAGCTGGTCATACAGGCTCGCAGCACCGGCCGCATCGTCGGCAATCACGTTCAGGTAGCTGAAGACTTTCGATTCGCCCGGCCGCAGTGGAAACGTGATGCGCAAGCCGTTGTTCGTGACGTCAATCGCCGGCGGAACGACGCCTTGCAGGCACACCGCCGTGCTGGCGCGAGCGCGGAATCGGATCGCGCGACGTTCACTATCGATTTCGATCGCGTTATCCGTTTCCGTCGGCGGATGCGCGTTGTTCCAGGCGGTGACCGATTTCGTCACCCCGCCCCGCAGGCCGAGCTTGATCGTTACCTCGCGCGGCGAAGTCGAAAGATTCTTCACTTCCACTCGCACGATCGCGGCCATCTGCTTCACGACCAGCACGGTCGTTGAGCTGACGCGCAGGCCGTCGGCTTCGCCAACGCGCTCGATGCGATCGGGCAGCCACGTCGTCGTCACCGGCGAACCGGTCGCGGCAAATATCTTGCCGTTGAGAAACAGCGTACCGGTTACCGTGTCCGAACACGCGAACGGCGGAAAGTTCAGACTGCGGATCGCGACCGGATCCAGATCGCTCTGCACGCACCCTAGGAAATTCGTCAGCCCGGGCGGGCAAAACAAATCCCCGAACCGATGCGTCATCGGCGAGCTCTTCAGATCTTCAACAACTGGAATCATTCGAAACACCCACTTCAAAAATCAAAACATCTGTCACGAAGGCACGAAGGACACGAAGGAATTACAAGAGATGAATTGGTATTCTCTTCGTGTCCTTCGTGCCTTCGTGGCCAATTCGTATTTCTTCATGCCAACGTCACTTCCACGAGATGCGGAAAATACTCTTCGAACTCAATGTACGTCAGGTAAATCGTTCGGCCACCATCACCGGCCAGTTCGGGATGCTCTTTGCCCGCATAGATCAGCGTGATCGGATATGGCCGGGGAAATTCGTGCTTGGCTTCGCATTGCCAGAGTGTGACCGGATCGCTCCACGGGCCCCACGGTTCGGGCGCGGTGCGGGCGACGATCTTGCCGGACAGATCGAGCGAATGCACCGCGAGAAATTTCCCGAGATGTTTGTTGAATGAAACGGAGAGCTCACTCGGCATCCCGTCAAATACGCTGATTGCGTCGGCGACATTCGTGCTCCACCGCGGCTCGTGCGACGCGAGATACGTGTACGCTTCGACGTTGCCAATGCCGCCACACGCACAGGCGACATAGCACTCTTGCTTGCCGTTCTTCTGCACCGTGCCGAACAGATACACATGGCCATCGGATGGATGCTGAAGAAACGCCGTGGCGAAATGCGGTTCGTCGGCACGCCACAAAATGTCATTGCCATCGCGCGTGATGCGCTTGAACTTCCACTCGCCGCGATTGCCGACGGCCAGCCCCGAGCCCACGATCTCAAACGCGATCGGCAGCGGGCCGGTGTTCTCTTTCAGCATCTGCACTTTGATGAACGACAGGTAAACCCGCCGATCGATGCAGATGCCGTGCTGGCACCACATGCGAATCCAATCGGGGTGCTCGTCGCGCTCCAGCGGCAGGAGCGTTTTCAGCCCGCCTTTTTCATCGAGCAGGTAGCGGAAGTTCTTCAGCCCACCGTCACCGGTTTGTGATGGCAGAATCAGGCCGGTGTTGTTGATCATGTGCTCGAACGTGCCGCGGCCAGACATATCCCACGGCCCGACGGGTTGGCCGTCGATCTGCCAGATGCTGTGCGTGGTTGGCCGCGTGCCGACGAGCGTGTCGCCG
>JACMJD010000406.1 GCA_014380825.1 Phycisphaerae bacterium
CATCGCGAGAGACTGACTGCATTGCCGACGTTGACCAGTGCATTGTCGGCAGCATTCGGCGCGATGAGCGCGGTCGTCGCACCATTGAGCAGCGTGCCGCCGTTGATGATCGAGATCGCGCCGCCGACCTCTCCAACACCGGGAGCGTTCACCTGCCCCGCGTCGATCTTCAGCGTGCTGGCGTTTCGAATCGCAATCGGATTCGCCAGCGAAAGCGTGCCGCCGCTGTTGATGATGACCGAGCCGACTCCATTGCCCGCGCCAACATTCAGCGACGGCGCGGAAACGTATCCGCCGGAAAGCAACGTCATCGTGCCGTTGCCCGCTCCGCCGACGGTCACGGCGCTCGAAACTGCCAGCGTGCCGTTGCCGGCGCCGCTGGTCTGACCAATCGTCACCGAGCCGTTCGAACCCGATACGCTGGCGACAGTCAGGCTCGGCGCAGTGATCTTTCCCCCGCGGTTGATGAAGAGCTGCGCCGTGCCGCTCTGGCCGACCTCCAGCGGGCCGGAGAGCGTCCAGTTGGCAACGCCAACTCCGGTACCGACGCTCACCGTGCCGCTACCGCTCGCGTTCACGCCAATCGCGGATGCTGACGCGCCATTGTTGACGAGCGTCGCGCCGTTGCTGAGCGTCAGGGTCCCCGCCCCACTGGACCCTACGCGCGTCGCGGCGGCAATCGTCGCCCAACTGGTCGGGCCGGCGATGTTGAACGTCGAACCAGCGCCCGCGTCGATTGAGTCGACGGTCAACCCGGCGCTGTTCGTGATAGCCAGCGTCCCTGCCGAGAACGTGAATCGGCCGCCGGTTCGAATGTCGAGGTTCGGAACCGAAAGCGTGCCCCCGCCCAAAATCACGGTGCCGGTGTTGTAGATGGTCAATGCAGAGCCGGCGCTTCCGTTCGACGTGTTGAACGTGCCGCTTGAAATCGTCAACGTACCCGCACCGCCTGCTGCCGCATCCGTGCCGCCAACGTAGACGGCATTGCCGGCGCCGAGCAGTTGACCGCCGTTGATCAGGACAGTTCCGGATGATCCGACCTGCGCGCCGATCTGAAGTTGAGCGGCCGGCGCCGTTAGTTGCGCGACGCCGGCCGGAAGATTCAGGACGCCGGCGGCGCTGTCGCCGACGATCAGCTTGCCTTTCACATCAAGAAAACTGGCGCTTGTCGCCAAGGCGATTTGCGAGGCGCCGGTTTGTCCAATCTTCAGATCCTGCCCGACCGTGATCTTGCTCGCGGCGGGGATCGAGATGCTAGATGACGTGAAGAGCCCGGTGGTCGCATCGATCACGACGCCGCCGTTCCGGACGGACAGCGTTCCGCCGCTTGCGCCCCAATTCACGACAGCACCCGCCGACTTGGTGATCGACGCGACGTCGAGAATGCCGCCGTTGATCGTGAGATTTCCTCCGGTCGCGACGGTGAACGCGCCATTCGTGTCGTTCGTCAGGCGAATTGCTTTCCTCGGCACGCCCGGACTGATCGCGTCGAGCGTGAGCGTCGATTGCAGCGCGCGGCCGAAACCCATTCCCAGTCCGCCGGAGGTTGCAGTGATCGTGCCGGCATTGAATGTGATCGCATCGAGCACGGCAGCGTTGGTTTCGTCAAACGCGCCGACGGTCAGTGCCGGTGAGCTAACGCTGCTGTTCAGGTTGACGCGCCCGCCTGAATAGAACTTCAGCGTGCCGATGATGCTGGCGGTGCTGCTGTCGACCGTCAGCGTGCCGGTGCCGGAACCGGTGGTACTCGTGCCGCCGAGGTAAACGTTGTTGGCGACGTTCAAGTTCGACTGTTGGAGCTGAAGTCCGCCACCGACGAGCGGACCGCCACCGCCCAGTTGGATGTTGGTTGCGTTGATCGTGGAGTTTGTCGCGGTGACGTTTCCGTTGCCCGACGTACCGACGATCAGGCTCGCCGGAGCGAACCCGGGCATCTGGTTCAGCCCGAGATTACCGTCGATCTGGGCGGTGCCGGACACCGTGTACAGGAAGGAGTTGAAGTTTACGTTAACGCCCGGATTCAGCGTCAATCCCAACGTGCTGATCGGTGGAAACGGCGGCGTCGCATTGATGAAGGGGACGAACGGACTCGTGTTGAAGAACGCGGTGTCCGCCACTCCAGGAAAACCGGTCGGCCCGGTCGGGCCCAGCCAGTTGCCGGAAGTTCTCCAGTTGGGGTTGCTGCCGATCCACGTGTAGATGGCCGCGCGGGACCAACCGGCGCCGACGGCCGACGCCGCAATCGCCAGCGTAAAGGCCCGGCATCGACGAACGTAACGCTGCTTACCCATTCCAAGCCCCTTCCGGCCGAACGCGCGCGGTTTCGGTGATCGCGGACCCACGAAGTCCGGCTCTCAGGGTTTAGCGAGATTAATCGCCCGGCGACGCCAAGATTCCCTACGGTGGACGGATCGTCCAGAAGTGTCTGGAAAACGGAGGGTCGAGACAGAAAAGGCGGGCACGTTCAACGAAAACGTCGCGCGGGCGCGACCGGGGAACGATGGGACGCTCAACTCTGCGTGTTGAATGCTTGATCGATCAGCGAATAGTCGTCGAAGTCGACAATCCCATTGCCGTCGAAATCGCCGTTCAACCAACCCGTGCGACCGTCGTTGAAGCCGCCATCGGTGCGGCTGTAGTCATCGAAGTCCACGACATCGTTGAAGTCGGCGTCGCCATAGTACGTGAACTTGACGAGCACGGTTGATGCGTCGATCGCCTGCCCGTTGAACGTCGCGCCGGGGCCGTAGATCGATTGGTAGTCGGTTGCTTCCATCGCGCCGAGCGTTCGATTTTTCGGGTTCGCATTTTTCGCGCTGGTGCTGGTCAATCCGGTGCCGGACCAGGTTCCGCCTGATCGCGCGGAATTGATCAGCGACTGGATCGCGGCAAGCTGAGAGCCGCCGGTGTAGTCGAGGATCATGTCGTTGTCGTTCAGGTCGAGCACGCCGCTCGTGGTGATGGACAACGACTTCGATCGCAGGGTGTTGAACCCGCCGTCGCGGATGATCATGTCGCCGCTGGCGCCGCTGATGTTGATCGAATCGAACGTCCGCGGCGCATCGATGATGGCGGCCTTGTTGCTGAGCGTGAGATTTTGCGTGGCGGCGGAGATCTTTTGTCGGGCGGCCGCGATGTATGTGTTCGTCTCAGCCGCGTTCGAGAGCGGATTCACGCCGACGTGTTGCAATAATCCCTTGCCGACGCCGAGCACTTGCAGGCCAAGGTTCCAACTGCCGCGCAGGCTGTTCCAGGAATTTTCGATCTGGCCGCTCCACGTCTGCGCGACCGAACTTTCGACGTTGTTCAGCGGCGTGAGCATGCCATTCTGCGTCAGGTAATCGAACATACGTTCGCTGCTGTCGGGCTGAAGCGACCAGACCATTCCCGCGTAGTGCGGCGTCTGGACCGGCGCGACGAAGACGGCCGAGCCGTCGTTGTTCGCAATCGCCCCACCGACGCCGAAAGCGTCGTAGCCGCTGGTGGTTTGTGCCAGGATCGGCGCTTCGCCCGCGCTGGCGCCGAAGAGCGGCGCGGGTTGCGTGTCGTAATACTGAACCTGCCGGTTCGACGCGACCGTGCGGAAGACATCCCAATCAGGGCCGTACGCATCTTTGCCGACGGGGCTCATGACGAGCCACAGCATTTCGTCGATGAACCCGCTGCCGTTGAACGTCGCCGGGTTGGCGACATTGATGTTCGGGATCGACGGCAACGACCCTTCCGCGGCCGCGTACGTGAGCGCGGTCAGCAGCGATTCGCCGCCGAAATAATCCCAGCCCTGCGGCAAGCGCGTACCGGTGTCGGTGTAGCCGTGACTCACCTGGCCGTTGGGAAGCTTCAGCGCTTGCCAGTTGACGTTGTCGATCGCCTGCTCGAGCGGCGCGGTCGGCAAGCTCAGCGCCTGCGACGAGAGGAGCGTAAACAGGAATGCGATGGATGTATCGATGCTGGAAAATTCGCTGCCGGGAATGATGCGCGGTCCGTTGGCGGTGTTCTTCAGAAAGTGCGGCAGCACGCCGTTGAAGCTGGCGTTGGCTTGCAGATCCAGCAGCGTCGTCGTGATCTTCGAGACGATCTGCTGCGCGCTCGCCGTGCTGATCACGCCGAGCTTCTCCGCCATCGCGGTGGCGGCGGCGAGCGCACCGGTTCCGTTGATTCCATCGAACGCGCCGGTCACGAACGAAGAGCTGTCGCGCACCAGCCCGGTCGCGGCGTTGTAATTCGCCAACAGCGACGCGTACGGCCAGAGGAATTCTTCGAGGTAACCGATCTGCGGCCCGGCGACTTCCAGCTTGACGCTGTCAACCTTCGCAAACGAGCCGGCCGGCCCGGTGACGACCCAGTTCAGCAGCTCGACATTGCCCACCGTATTCGGCACGGTCAATCGAATCGCAGTCGGCCCGCCGGTGAGCGCGACCGAGCCCGACCACACGATCGCGTTGGCGGCATTCTTCAATTCAAGTTGAAACGTGCCCTGCCCATCCAGGATGTCCGCCGTCACTGCGGTGATGCGATATTGATATTCCGGTCTGATCTGCGACGGCAAAATCGCCTGCGCGTTGAGCTGCAGGTGTTCGGAGCTGTCGTGATTCAGGCTGCTGAAGACGCCCGCGAATCCGCCGGCGCTGGTGATCTGTGCGTTGACCGAGCCGCGGAGGAAATCGACGGTTGCGCCTGCCGATGCGATCTGTCCGCGATTCGCGCCGAGGCGATCCAGGCCAAATCCGGAGGAAGCCAGGACTTGGTAGTCGTCGACCAGAACATTGTGTATGGCCGGCGTCGACGTGCTGTCAGCTTCCGTCCCGGTCACGGTCTGCGTGGCCATGCCCGGCGAGGTCACGTTGAATGTTGCTGATCCGTTGGCTGTGTCCGCATCCGACTTGCTGGCGATACTGATCCACTGCCAGCGGTCCCAGTTGGTTGGCGAGAACGTGATCGCGCTGTGAGCCTCGACCTCGAGATCCGAATCGCCGCCAGCGCGCGCGGTTTGAATCGTTACGTTCGACGCGGGTCGCGCGGTCAGGCGCGCGCGAAAGGTCGTCGTCCGATCTTCGGGAATTGAAACGGCCGCGCTTGATAGTTCGATACCCTGCGCACCGTCGTCATCCTTTTCCGTCGCGATGATATCGAGAGGCGACAATCCCGAAGCCGTCGCGCGGATTGTCGCGACGCCATTGGTCGCATCCGCATCGCTCGCCGCTTGCAGGCGGATATATTTTTCCGCCCGCCAGTTGCTGCTGTTGATGACAACCGAGGTGTCGAGGACCGAGATGTCCGTATCGCCGGAGATTCGTGAGAGGTTGATCGTAACCGGGCTTGGTGGGCTGGCTGTGAGTCGCAGGCGGATCGTCTGCACCGCGCCGACGCCTTCGGTGATCAACACTGTGGTCTGTGCCACATCCAGCGCCAGCGCGACCGCGTTCAGCGTGCTTAGATTTGGGGTTGGCCGTACCTGCCCCAAAGCGGATTTGACCGCCGACGCCAGCAGGGTTCGCGTTTCCAAGGACTCAAGATTGAACAAATTCTGCACAGATTCTCCCACATCCCGCCCCGGCCTGCGGCATTGTACCAGCCCGACGAGCGGGTATTCGGTTGACACGCTCCAATCTGCCATTGGGTTCGGTACTAAGCCGTAATCGTCCAATAAATAGTCTTGACGATAACACGCCACCTCGCCAGAATGAAAGCGGTTACATGGCGGCTTTTGCGGATTTATGATGATTCGGACATTCCGGATCGCGGCCGGTTCAAAGTCGCTACACTGCACACCGCCTTTGGAGGAAACGAGAAATGAGAAAACAGCACAATCCGAAGTTCTACGCGCTTTGCGGCGCCATGGGTTTGATCGCCGGCGTTTCACCTGCCCTGGCGGTGAACCTGCTGCTCAATCCCGGCTTTGAAAGCCCCGCCGCCGCGGATCCGGACGATCCGAACGTCTCCTCGCAAGTCGCCGGGTGGTCGTTCCTAGGCGATACCAAGCGCAGTAAATTTCACGGGAGCCACGATGCCGGCGGGCTGTGGAACGTCTGGTTGAAGACGTTCATTGACCAGACCGGCGGGGTACAGCAGACCGTGAGCGCGCAGCCGGGCGGACAATACACGCTGTCGGCCTGGCACTGGTTTGAAGCGAACACCGGTGATACCGAGTCGATCCTGCGAATGCAGCTGACGTGGCTCGACGGCGGTGGAAGCGCGACCGGCACGCCGGCAATTTTTACGCTGGATCCAACCGGACAGCTGCCCGTCAACGCTTGGGCGCAAAACTCGCTGCAGGCAACCGCGCCCGCGGGCACGGCTTCCGTCCGCGTGTTCCTCGGTTACGACTTCGGCGGCAACGGCTCAGGTCCGGTCTCAGCGTTCTGGGATGACGCCATCCTCGACGGCCCCGGCACCGCGCCGTCGGCTGCGCAGTGGGCGCCAACCACCAGCGGCGACTGGAACATCGCTGGTAACTGGGTCAGCGGAACCATCCCTAATAGCATCGGCGCCCAAGCGGATTTCCTGGCCGGCGTGACCGCGCCGACCACCGTCTACAGCAACCTGCCGGTCACCGTCGGCACGATCAACTTCAACAACTCGAACACCTTCGTCATCACCGGCGCCGGTTCCATCACCCTTCAGGCGACGGCGGGCAACGCGTTCATCAACGTGCAAAGCGGTTCGCACAAGATCAACCTGCCGCTCACCATCGCCAGCAGCACGACGTTGAACGTCGCGGCCGGCACCACGCTGCGAATTTCCGATCCGGTCACCATCAACACCGGCCGCGTTCTCAGTCAGACCGGGCCAGGCACGGTGCTTTACGAATCAATCGTCAACGTGCAGGGCGCCGCCGGCCTGATCCTCGGCAGCACGACGCACATGGCCGCGCTGAACTTGGCTGCAACCGGCAACGCGACGCTAAGCGTGAACGGCAGCCGCGTGTTGAAGACTGACAGTCTTTCCGTCGGTGCAAACTCTCGCCTGGATCTGAACGACAACGACATGATCGTCGCCAGCGGGAACTACGCAACGATCACGAATCTCATCCGCACTGCGCGCAATGCCGGCGCTTGGAACCAGCCTGGCATCACCAGCAGCACGGCCGCCGCTGCCGTGCCGAAGAACAAGACGCTCGGCACGCTCACCGGCGCCGAATTCCACACCGCCCAAGGCGCCGCCGCACTCTTCGACGGCTTCACCGTCGCAAACAGCGACATCCTCGTGAAGTACACCTATTACGGCGACGTCGACTTCAACGGCCTGGTTGACTTCGACGATTACTCGCGCATCGACGCCGGCTTCAACAACAACCGCACCGG
>JACMJD010000407.1 GCA_014380825.1 Phycisphaerae bacterium
CGAAGGCGAGCTCGACCTCACACTCTTTGCAGGCGACGTCATGCTTGTGTGCGCGTTGCCGGCGACACGGTAGCGACGGCCGGCCCCGGAAGCGGCATCACCGGCGGGGCGGGGCTCGGTCCGGTCCATGCGTGCAACGGCGAGACGACGCCGAAGAACGGGCATGGCACCAGTTCGAATCGCGTGCCGCAGTGAGGGCAGATTCCGTCGGCGGCGAAGACATCCACGCCGTTCCCGCATCGACATCCCCACATCGGCACGGCTGGCGGAGATTGGCGGCATGAAGGACAGTGACGAACCGAATGTCGTGGCAACGCGAGCACGGCCGACAGCTGCCGCGCCTGCCGCACGCCCATCCACGATTGCATGATCGCGAAGCCCGCAATCACCAGCAGCCACACATCGAAGATTCGAAACGCCAAGAGCAGCACGATCGTCGCGGACGAGCAGACGATGCCAATCACGCTGGCGATCATCAGGCTGCGCGCCTGTCCGACCACGAACCACAGCAGCGAGCGCACGATCTGGCCACCATCCAGCGGATAGATCGGCAGCATGTTGAAGATCAGCAACCCGGCGTTCATCAGTCCGACGTAATAAAGGAATCGTTCGATGTCTGGGTTCGAACTCAGCCGGCCGACCAGCACGTACAACGCGATGGTGACCGGAATCAGCGCGACGTTCACCAGCGGCCCGGCCACGATGCTCCACAGCATCGCCCCCGGTCGCTGCGGCGGCTGCACGAACGCCACGCCACCGAGTGGCCAAAGCACGATTCGATCTGCCCGACCTCCCACTGATCGGCACGCGAACGCGTGGCCGAATTCGTGCAGCAGCACGATCAGAAAGAGCACCAGATATTCGGCGAGCGCCCAGGCGGGGGAGGAGTATCCGGTGTTTCGCCGAATCTGGATGAACGCGACGACCAGCCAGGACCAGTGCAGATAGACGTTGATGCCCGCGAGCGAAAAAAGCCGAAAGCTGCCGCGGCCCAGAGGTTGGGAAGTTGTTTGCGCCATGTGCTGATCCAATCCTAGCACCGGTTTCCGCTGTGTGCGAAACAAACACGACAAGGGCGTCAGATCATTTGTTTTGACAAACCAAATTAACAGGGTGAAAATTGGCGCATGAAGCTTGCGCTGGCGTCGCGGGTGTTGATGGACTGTTACCCGCGGATCTTCTTCGCCTGCCATCGCCGGCACGTGCGGGATTCAGTGACGCGCGAGCTGGTGAGCTCGCACCAGGCGAGCATTCTCGATCACCTGGACGACGTTGAGCCCACCAGCATGACGAAACTCGCGATGCACATGGGGGTGACGGCGTCGACGATGTCGCTGGCGATCGACCGGCTCGAATCGCGCAGCTACGTCGTCCGCGAGCGTGACAAGGCGGACGCCCGCAAAGTGCAGCTTCGATTGACGCGTCACGGCGTGCGGTTGAAGGAATCGCAGTCAGTGCTCGATCCATCCGTCGTGCGCTCCATGCTCAAACGCCTCTCGCCGGCCAAGCGCGATCGGGCACTGCACGGGCTCGCGCTGCTCGCCGCCGCCGCGACCGAAGAGATGCACCACCGCGGGTCGAAGAACGCTTGGCGAAATCGACGTGTCGAAGCGAGTTCCGCCTGAACAGATTGCCCCGCTCAATCAGGAGACGAATCATGATCTGGTTGCTGTGGATCGTCGGTGCGTTGTTCGCGCTGATCGCAGTCGTCGTCGTAATCGGGATGATGCTGCCACAGAATCACCAGGCCAGCGTCAGCGCGCATTTCACACAACCGCCTGAAACGATCTTTGGGACCATCGCGAGCTGGCGGGGGTTCCCGACCTGGCGAAGCGGACTCAAATCCGTCACTGAGCGGCAGGGGGAAGGCGGGCGCGAAAGTTGGATCGAAGATACATCGCAAGGAAGGATGCCGCTGGAAGTCATCGAGATCGATCCGCCGAGACGGTTGGTCGCGAAGATCGCGGATCCGAAACTTCCGTTTGGTGGCACGTGGACATGGGTAATCGTTCCGACGGGAGATGGTTGCACGCTGACGATCACGGAGGATGGGGAGATTTACAACCCGGTGTTTCGTTTGATGGCGCGGTTCGTGTTTGGGTATGGCGGGACGATGAAGCGCATTCTTGGGGATTTGCAGCAGAAATTCGCGGAATCCGGGCCGGCGCGAGTACGCTCTGGCCCGGCGTGAGGGGCTTTGAGTTGATACAATGGACTCCATGATCGCGTCGAATCACAACGGATCTCTCGTCGCGCCGGACTTCTTGAACTCACCTGCGGTTGATCAGGTGGGGATTGAAGAGCGCATCGAGCGTCTTCAGAAGCGGAGCATCAAGAAGGAATCGAAAGTTCAAGCGCTCAAGCTCGCGCTGAGCATGATCGATCTGACGACGCTGGAAGGCGCGGATTCGCCGGGCAAAGTGCGGCAGATGTGTTTCAAAGCCGCGCACCTGGCGGACAACCTGCCCGACACGCCGCGCGTGGCGGCCGTGTGCGTTTATCCGACGCTGGTGAAGATCGCGAAAGATGCGCTCGCAGGCACCGCCATCAAAGTCGCAGCGGTGGCGACGGGTTTTCCTTCCGGACAATTCCCGCTGAGCGTGAAACTCGACGACACGCGATACGCCGTCAACGAAGGCGCCGATGAAATCGACATGGTCATCTCGCGCGGACAGTTCCTTGCAGGACAGTATCAATTCGTCTTCGACGAAATCGCCACGATCAAAACCGCTTGCGGCTTAGCCCATCTCAAAGTGATTCTCGAAACGGGTGAACTGGGCACGTTGGACAACGTTCGTAGAGCGAGTGATTTAGCGATGCACGCTGGCGCGGATTTCATCAAGACCAGCACCGGCAAAGTCCAACCCGCCGCCACATTGCCTGTGACCCTGGTCATGCTCGAAGCAATCCGCGATTTTTACGAACTGACGGGTAAAAAGATCGGCATGAAACCCGCCGGCGGAATCGCGACAGCAAAGGTCGCGCTGCAATATCTCGTGGTCGTAAGAGAAACCCTGGGCCAGGACTGGTTGACGCCAGACTTGTTCCGCATCGGCGCCTCGCGGCTGGCCAACGACATCCTGATGCAGCTCGTCAAGGAACGGACGGGGGCGTATCAGTCGCTGGATTATTTTTCGAAGGACTGAGCCGGGCATCCAGGGCATGCTCAATCTCGCGGCTGCCACAATTCGCCCAGTGGAATTTCCAGATCTTGAAATGGTGGCAAGCGCACGACATCATCGTTCTTCCCGCTGCCGGTAGGGCGGTACTTGCCGCGAGAGAGCTTGAATCCCTCGATCGTTCGCATGCGCGGGTCGACGATCCAATAATGGACGACCCCGCCGTCTGCGTATTGCTTGAACTTGTCACGCCGGTCGATGGTCCCGCTGCTGGGGCTGATGATTTCCACGCATAGGTCGGGCGGGCCCTCCATTGCTTTCTCACCAACGAGGTGAATGCGCTCCTTCGCGAAAAAGATCAAGTCGGGCCGGCGAATGTCATATTCGCCAAAGATCGTGTCTACATCGCCATAGAGCCGCCCAAGTCGACGCGACTTCACATGCATGAATAGCAATGCACTGAGGGCCTTATCAACGTACGAATGATCCGGTATCGGACTTGGGCTCACTGCAACCTCCCCATCCACGAGTTCCAGCCGCACCCCCGGCGGATCTTCGCCTAGTTCCAGAAACTGCCGCGCCGTCATTTTCGCCGTGCTTACAATGGCCATGCTCACCTCGCGTTGGGCAATGGTTCAGTTTGAGGTGGCACGGGCGGCCCGCCC
>JACMJD010000408.1 GCA_014380825.1 Phycisphaerae bacterium
AATGATAAGGGCAAGGTGAAGATCATCGACTTCGGCCAGAGCTGTAAGATCGGGACGGTCAAAGAGCGAATTCAAGGCACGCCCGACTTCATCGCCCCCGAGCAAGTCGCGCGTCGGCCGATCAGCGTGCAGACGGATGTCTTCAATCTTGGCGCGACGCTGTACTGGTGCGTCACCGGCAAGCACATCCCGACGCTGTACACGACGAACCAGAAGGGCGAGCACAGCTTCCTGCTCGACACGCGCTTCGATTCACCGGCCGACCTCAATCCGAAAACCCCGCCGGCGGTTTCGAACCTCGTGCTGGAAATGATCTCGACGAAAGTGCAAAAACGTCCCGCCGACATGGACGAAGTCATCACGCGCTTGGAGCTCGGCAAGCACGTGCTGATGAAGCAGACCAACCCCAGCGCGGTCCCCACGCCGAACATGCACGACAGCATCTTCCACGACACGCACGAAGGGCCGGCGATGTAATTGCCTCGAAACAGCTAATGGAATGTCGCGCCTGTTTAGCCGCGGCGCCCACGCCGCATCTTTCCGAAAGCTGGACTGCCGGCAAGCGTCTTCGGATGCTTCGTCACCGCCGCACTATTCGCGTCGTAGAACCGCAGCTCGGCGTGCAGCCAGTCTTTGGCGTAGTCGACGTTGATCCGACGCGAGCGTGCGATTTTCGGCGAGTCGTTCGCATCGTCGAGCAGGTAAAGCTCATCACCCGTCAGGTCGCGGCCATTGTCTTTGGCGCGGGTGATCTTCATCGCGCGGCAGAGTTTTCCCGGTCCGGAAAGATCGACATCCCAATCATCCAGCGGCTCGGCGGCGCGAATAAGAACCGCCTGCGCATCGCCTTCGGTGCTGGCGACGATGTTGAGCATGTCGTACATGCCGTAGATGAAGTAGACGTACGCGTAACCCGCGTCGCCAAACATGACTTCGGTGCGCGCGGTGCGGCCTTTGGAAGAATGCGCTGCCAAGTCGTGCTCGCCCACGTAGGCTTCGGTTTCTACGATTCGGGCGCGAAACTCCTTGCCCCGGATGCGGTGAACCAAGCGCTTTCCGATCAGCTCGGCCGCGACTGTTTCCGCCGGCCTGCGGTAGAACTCGCGGGGAAGTTTGAATTCTTTTGGAACTTTCCTGCGCATTGACGGCCTCGGATCGTAGAATAGATACATGCGATCGCGTTCGCGAATCGTCTCTGCGATCCTGATGTTCCTGCTGGTGCCCGCATTCGCGCAGGTGCTCTCGGCCCGTGTGTTGTTGCGATGTGCTGACGGTCGCGAGTGCTTTCCGCCGCCGATCGTGGAAACGAAATGCGAGACTGAATCAGCCTCGTGCTGCCGTGCTGAACCCGCCACCTTGCCGATCGATCGCAGCCACCCTTGTGTCTGGACGTTGGTTCCCGGCTTGGATGTGAATCACGCGATCTTTCGATCGCCGATCGCGCCGCCGGCGCTGCTGGCGATCGCGGATCGCCATGTGCTGGCGGTCGTCGTCGCGCACGCACCTCATGGCTACGGCCGTGCGGTCGAGCATGTGCCGATCGCGTCACAGCAAGTCGTCCCCGGCGAAGGCGTCGGCCCGCGATCGCCGCCGAGTTCCAGTTTCAGTGGCTGTAACGTTTGGTTCTGATCCAATTGGCAAACTGAAAAGGAGCTCATCATGAGTTTCATTTTACATATCGCGATGATGGCGGCTGGGCTCGGAATGTTCGCACAGGGTGCGACGTCCAGCTCGTGCTGCCCGGACGGCGCCTGCGGCGGCAACCGTGGTTCTTGCTGCAAGTAGTTGGTCGTTCCTAGTCTGTGTCATTTAACCTCCGCCGCCGGCGCAGCTCGCGCCGGCGGCGGAGTTGTTTATGAGAGCACTTGGATGCGCACGTCATCTTGAAGCGCGCGAAGTCCGCTAAGCGATTCGCCGATGACTCTGCGGCGAAATCTGAAGATGTCGAGCAACTGATTGCGAACGGTCAGCGCGTGCATCATCCGACCGATCGGCCCCAGCGGGATTTTGTAGATCACGCGATCGGCACAGATCACGCCGCCCGTCGCATCCGATTCAAACGTATGCTGATGATGCCACAACGCGTACGGCCCGCGGATCTGCAGATCGATAAACTGCCGCGGTGGCGAGTAGTCGATTATCCGCGTCCGCCAGTGGATCGGCAGACCTTTCCAACGGATCGTGTAGTCGAGGATCGAATCAAGCTTGATCTCGGTCGCGCTATTCGTCGAAACGGAAAAGTTCAACCAAGGCGGCGTGATGCGCGGGAGGTTGGTCGCGTCAGAAAAGAACGCCCAGGTCTGCTCGAGGCTGGAGGGGACTTCGAAGCGGTCGGTGAGTTCGTAGTACATGCGAAGAAGATTAGCCACGATGGCACGAAGGCGGCACTGAGTTCACGAAGAATGAAAATCCGGAAGATCCATTTGCGACTTGTAAAAATCAGCCACTCCCGCTTCCCGAAGAAACAGCTTTGTGGACGGAAGTCTTCGATTGGATGGCGAAGTACGACGACCATGCGCCCGACATGACTGATGCGGTGATCGCGGTAGTTAGCGGACGCGATACGCGTCTTCGCGTGTGGACGTACGATCGAGAGTTCGCCACGATCTGGCGACGTCCGAACGGGTCTCGTATTCCTCTTGCCGTTCCACTCGCGTCCTAGCCCATCGTTTCGGTCGTGCCTTCGTGGCCGCATTTCGAATTCGTCGTATACTCACCGCCGACATGAACCAATCCGATCCAAAGAAAATCGTCCTCGCCTACAGCGGCGGCCTGGATACTTCCGTCATTCTTCCATGGCTCAAGGAGCGTTATCCCGGCGTGAAGCTTGTCGCATTCGCGGCCGAGCTGGGGCAAGGCGACGAGCTCAAAGGCATCGAAGACAAGGCCCGCAAGAGCGGGGCGGATGAAGTCGTCATTATGGATCTGCGGCAGGAGTTCGCAGAAAAATACTGCTTCCCGATGCTGCGGGCGCACGCGATTTACGAGCAGGATTATCTGCTCGGCACGAGCATCGCGCGGCCATTGATCGCAGCAAAACAGGTTGAAGTCGCGCATCAAACCGGGGCCGATGCGGTGGGGCACGGCGCGACCGGGAAGGGCAACGACCAGGTTCGCTTCGAGTTGACGTACATGGCGCTCGATCCATCGCTGAAGATCATCGCGCCATGGAAGGATGTGAAGTTCGAATTGCGCGATCGCGAGAGCGCGGTGGAGTACGCGCAGAAGCACAACGTGCCGATCCCGGTGAGCAAGGAAAAGATCTACTCGCAGGATCGCAATCTCTGGCACATCTCGCACGAAGGCGCCGAGATCGAGCATCCGGACAGGGAGCCGAACTGGGACAAATGTCTCACGATGACCTCGCCGCTGAGCAAGACCCCGAACGAGAGCGAAGTCGTGGAAGTTGAGTTCGATTCGGGAAATCCGATCTCGGTGAACGGTACGAAAATGACCGGCGACAAGCT
>JACMJD010000409.1 GCA_014380825.1 Phycisphaerae bacterium
ACTGACGCAGGAACATCGGACGGAAGTGCTCGAGCAAAACCGCGACATGGCGAGCAACGCGCTAAGAGTGCTGGGGGTGGCGTATCGACCGCTAACGGAAGTCCCTGAAACTTTGCGTGCCGAGGATCTCGAAAGGGATCTTACGTTTGTCGGGTTGCTCGGAATGATCGACCCGGCGCGTCCGGAAGTCAGTGAGGCGGTCAAAGTAGCGAGAGGAGCCGGACTGCGCAGCATCATGGTGACCGGCGATTACAAGGACACTGCAGAGGCGATCGCTCGAGAGATCGGCTTGCTGACAGAGGGCGGCCTCGTGCTCACCGGTCCGGAGATCGAGAAGCTGACCGATGAGGAACTGGCGGCCAAGACAGACAAGCTGCAGGTGTGTTGCCGGGTTTCACCGCAGCACAAGACAAGAATCGTCGATGCCCTGAAGGCGCGCGACCACGTCGTCGCGATGACGGGTGACGGCGTCAACGACGCGCCGGCTTTGAAGCGCGCGAATATCGGCGTCGCAATGGGCATCACGGGGACTGACGTGACGAAGCAGACGGCGGACATGGTCCTGACCGACGACAACTATGCAAGCATTGTCGCGGCGATCGAGCAGGGACGGATCATCTATTCCAATATCCGCAAGTTCGTTTACTTTTTGCTCGCGTGCAACGCCGGCGAAATCCTGATCATCTTCGGCTCGATGCTGCTGGGATTGCCGATCCCGCTCAGGCCGGTTCAACTCTTGTGGCTGAATCTGGTCAGCGATGGCGCTCCTGCACTCGCATTGGGGATGGAAAAAGGCGATCCGGACATCATGAAGTATCCACCGCGACCGTCGAAGGAACCGGTCATCAATCGCGATATGGCGATCGGCATCTCCGTGATTGGTGTGGTTGATGCGATTGCGATACTGCTGGTTTTCTACTTGGCCCTGCAGCGCTATCCGGGTCACCTCGAAGCGGCGCAGACGATTGCCTTCGTGACACTTTGCTCCTCCGAGCTGATTCGAGCCTTTACGGCACGCTCCGAATATCACAGCGTATTTTCGATCGGAGTGTTTTCCAACAAGTGGATGAACTGGGCGGTCATGGTTTCGTTCCTGCTGGTTCTAGCTGTGGTGTATGTGCCGTTCATCAACCCGTTCTTCGACACGGTGCCGCTGACTCTTGACGACTGGCTCTTCATGCTGCCCTTCTTCTTTGCTTCGCCGATCGCCATGGAACTTGTCAAGCTTTACTTCCGGCGAAGGATGGTCACCACCGGCAATTTGGCGATGAAGAGCTAATGAGTTTTTCACTCGACTACGCGCTGAAGACCCATCCGGGCCTGGTGCGTCCGCTGAATGAAGATGCGATCGGCGCCGATCCGTCGTGCGGTTTGTTCGTGCTGGCCGATGGCCTGGGTGGCTACAACGCCGGCGAAGTGGCGAGCGTGATGGCGATCAGCTCGGTGCTGGAGCGGCTGGCATCCGCCATTGATAAGTTCGACGAGGACGACGGCGCCTTTAC
>JACMJD010000410.1 GCA_014380825.1 Phycisphaerae bacterium
AAACAACTGAAGTTCAGCGTGTATGATTCGGGTTGCGGATTGCGGATTGAGAAATCGTTCACGCCGGGCCTGAGCGTACTCGCGAAGGCCTGGATGCCCGCGCGGAGGCGCCGACCATGCCCAAAACAGTTGTATACACCGCACAGATCGAGCACCTGCAAATCCTTGATGAAGACGGCAAGCTCGACGCCGCCCTGGCGAAAGACGTCGATCTAACCGACGCAGATGTGAAAGCGTTGTACGAAGCGATGGTCATCAATCGCGAGTACGACCACGTTGCCTTCCAGCTCCAACGCTCCGGCCGGCTCGGAACATTCCCACAGAACAAAGGTCAGGAAGCGGCGGCGCTGGGCGCAGCTCGCGCGCTGAAGAAAGGTCACGACTGGATCGTGCCGTACTATCGCGAGAACGCCGCCTCGTTCTGGCACGGGCTGCCGATGCATTTCGTCTACAACTTCTGGATGGGCGACGAGCGCGGCAACCAGATTCCGAAGAACGTCGCGATGAGCCCGATCTGCGTCGAGATCGGCGCGCAAACCTTGCACGGCGCGGGCATCGCCTGGGCGTTCAAGCTTCAGAAAACCGACAAGGTCGTCGTCACGTTCATGGGCGAAGGCGCAACGAGCACCGGCGACTGGCACGAAGGCTTGAACTTCGCCGCGGTCTTCAAAGTGCCGTGTATTTTCTCGATCATCAATAACGGCTACGCGATCAGCGTCCCGTGCGGCAAACAGTGCATCGCCGAGACGTTCGCGCAGAAGGCGCTCGGTTATGGAATCCCTGCGATCCGCGTCGATGGCAACGACATCTTCGCCGTCTACAAAGCGCACAAAGACGCCGCCGAGCGCGCACGGCGCGGCGAAGGGCCGAGCGTGATCGAAAATCTCACGTATCGATTAGGCGATCACACCACAGCGGATGACGCGCGGCGATATCGCAGCGCCGAAGAGCTGGATGCGGCGACAAAGAAAGATCCGATCGTCCGCACGCGGAAATATCTGGAATCGAAAAAAGCCTGGGACGACAAGCAGCAGGCCGCGATTGAGGCGCGGGCGAAGGTGATCGTGCAGGAAGTGATGAAGGTTTCGCTGGGCATGGAAAAGCCGGCGATCGACGACATCTTCGATTACACGTTCGCGCAGCTGCCGGACGAAATCACGAAACAAAAGCAAACGCAAAAGACCCACTCGATCGGCCAGGACCCGGAGCAGGCGGGGTTGCAGCAGAGCCACGAACATCAGCAAGTTTGATCAACTGTATCATGGGCGTCTCGCCCATGTCCGCAGCGAAACATGGGCGAGACGCCCATGATACGGAAGAATGAAATGCCAAAGCTCAACCTAGTCGAAGCAATCAACCAGGCGCTCTATCAAGAGATGCAGCGCGACGAGCGCGTGATCGTGCTCGGCGAAGACGTCGGATTAAACGGCGGCGTGTTCCGCGTGACCGACGGTCTTCAGAAGAAGTTCGGCCCCGATCGCTGCGTCGACACCCCGCTGGCAGAATCCGGAATCATCGGCACAAGCATCGGCCTCGCCGTCGCGGGCATGCGGCCGGTGCCGGAAATCCAATTCGAAGGCTTCCTCGGCCCGGCGTACGACCAGATCTGCACACAGGCGGCACGCGTTCGCACGCGGACGCGCGGCGCGTTCAACTGCCCGATGACCGTTCGCGTCCCCGTCGGCGGCGGAATTCACGCGCCCGAGCTGCACAGCGATTCGCCAGAAGCGATCTACGCGCACACGCCGGGCCTGAAAGTTGTGATGCCCTGCACGCCGTACGATGCGAAGGGTTTGCTGCTCGCGTCGATTCGCGATCCCGATCCGGTGATTTTCTTCGAGCCGAAGCGGGTCTATCGCAGCTTCAAGGAGGAAGTGCCCGAAGAGGATTACACGGTGCCGATTGGCCGCGCGAAGATCGTCAATGAAGGGACGGATCTCACGGTGATTTCGTGGGGTGCATCGGTGTTCCAGTGTCTGGAAGCACTCGATCACTTGCCGGAAAACGTGAGCATCGAGCTGATCGATCTGCGAACGATCTATCCGATCGACATCGACACAATCGCCGAATCCGTCCGCAAGACCGGCCGAGCCGTGATCGTTCACGAAGCGCCCAAGACCGGCGGCATGGGCGCGGAGATGAGCGCGTTGATCCAGGAACATTGCTTCCTGTTCCTCGAAGCCCCGGTGCAGCGCGTGACCGGCTTCGACACGTTCATGCCCTATTACAAACTCGAGCTGGATTACCTGCCCGATGCCAAACGCATCACGCAGGGGATTCGGGATTGTTTGGCTTACTAAAGACATGGAACCGCAGATGAACGCGGATGAACGCCGATTGAGAAGAATCCGAATTTGTTATTTTCAATCTGCGTTGATCTGCGTCCATCTGCGGTTAAAAAGGTATTGAGCTATGGCCGGAAAAGTCAGCAGCGATCCGAATGTTTTTTTGCTTCCCGATCTCGGTGAGGGCCTTGAAGAGGCTGAGCTCATCGAGTGGTGCGTTGAAGTCGGGCAGAAGGTCAGTGAGTTCGACACGATCGCGAAAGTTGAAACCGACAAGGCCCTGGCCGACGTGCCGGCGGATCGCGCGGGGACGATCGCGCAGCTTCATGGCAAGCCCGGTCAGCGGATCAAAGTTCACGCGCCGTTTGTGACGTATAAATCTGATGGGTCCGAAGGCAAACCCGCCGCCCCCATCGCGGCGGCGGTGCAGCGCACGATGGAACCGGATGCGCAGCCGCACGCGGAGAAAAAAGAAGAAGAGCGCGAAGACGCCGGCACGGTGGTCGGCACGGTGCAGAATTCCGGCATGATGGAGGCCGGTCCGGGTCGAATCATTGCAACACCCGCGGTGCGGCGCATCGCGCGCGATCTGCACGTCGATCTGGCCAAGGTGAACGGCACTGGAATCGGCGGGCGAGTTGTCGAAGCCGACGTTCGCGCGTTCGCAGATCGTAACGGCGGCAATCACGCGATCACGCCGATGGATCCGCAGCACAGCGAAGACGCGGCCGTCGCCGAAGCCCCGCCTTCCGCGCGGCCACCGATGCGCGAATCGCGCGGCACCGCGCCGAAACACGCTGCGCCCGATACGCATTCGCTGCCGCCGCCGGGCGCGTCGCAACGCATCCCTTTCCGCGGCATGCGGCGCACGATCGCCGAGCGCCTGCGTCAGAGCGTCAACAACGCGGTGCATTTCACGGTGATGGACGAAGCCGACGTCAGCGCGCTGGATGAACAGCGCCGCCGATTGATTGGCGCATCGGGCGAAAAAATCTCGTTCCTCCCGTTCGTCGCAGCGGCCGTGTGTCGAGTGCTGTCCGGGCGAATGGGCGCGGTGTTCAACCGGTTGAACAGCACGGTCGACGACGCCGCGCAGGAAATCGTGCAGCATCGATCGGTTCACCTGGGAATCGCCGCCGACACGGATAACGGTTTGATGGTTCCGGTGATCAAAGATGCAGACAAGCTTGGCGTTCTGGAAATCCAGCGCCGCATCAACGCGCTCGCCAAGGCCGCGCGCGATCGCACGATCCCGCGCGACCAGTTGATGGGCTCAACATTCACGATCAGCAACGTCGGATCGCTGGCGGGCCGATTCGCGACACCGATCATCAATTATCCCGAGGCCGGGATTCTCGCGGTGGGCCGGGCGCGCGAAGGCGTGGTCGTGCGAAATGGAATGATCGGCGTGGGAAAAATCCTGCCGCTGAGCCTCGCCGCCGATCACAGAGTCATCGACGGCGCCGCCGCCGCGACGGCGCTGGCGAAGATCATCGAGTTGCTTCAGACGCCGGAATCGTTGATGCCGGCGCGGTAACGCGTCACCACCGCAAGCACCGCCATCCTGAGGTACTCCGAAGGATCTCGGGATGCGAACGGCACTCGACAATCGAGATCCTTCAGGATGACAATGGCTCGCCCGGTTTCGCCCACTCGATACTCCTTCCATCTCCTCCGCGCCGGCCCCTTGCGACTGGATGGCGGCAGCATGTTCGGCATTATCCCGCGCGTCGTGTGGAGCAAGCTGATCGCGGCCGACGATCGCGGGCGGATCGAAGTGGCGCACAACTGTCTGTTGTTGTCGCGCGTGGATGATCCGAAGTTCAAAGTGCTCATCGAGACCGGGTCGGGCGATAAGTTTGATGCGAAGAATCGCGACATCTTCGGGCTGACGGATCGGTCGATCATCGATGCGCTGCGCGAAGTGAACACGACGCCGGATCAAATCAATCACGTGGTCGTCAGTCATCTTCACTTCGACCACACCGGCGGCGTCACGCGCCGGGCCGACGATGGACAAGTCGCAGTTACGTTTCCGAACGCACCGATTCACGTGCAGCGGCGCGAATGGAACGATGCGATCGCGAACAATTCGGTGATGACGCGTACATATCTGAAGGAAAACCTTGATCCGATCCGCGATCGCGTGAAGTTGATCGACTCCCCGCAGCCATACGGAATCGAACATGTGTCGCAGCGCGATGAAGTTCCGAAATCACCCGCGATCGATCGTCTCACCGAAATTCTTCCCGGCATCTTCACGCTGATCGTGCCCGGCCACACGTGGGCGCAACAGGCGATCCTCTTCACCGACGATCGCGGGCGGACGATCGTCTTCACGCCCGATGTCATGCCCACTGTTCATCACGTCGGGGCGGCGTACAACATGGCGTACGATGTCGAGCCGTTCGTCAGCACCAACAGCCGGCGGTGGTTTCTCCAGGCGGCGGTGGAAAATGACTGGACGCTGGCG
Source organism: Phycisphaerae bacterium (assembly GCA_014380825.1). The sequence continues at coordinate 4,759 of JACMJD010000410.1, forward strand.
ATCGATCATGAGCCGGGGGATCCGATCCGCAGTGTGGTGCCGGACGATCGCGGGTGGTTCAAGCTCGTCCCCTGAACGGACATTCTCACCGTCAACTCATAAACCTCCGCTCAAAGACTCGAGGCGTTTGATTTTGCAGCGCGCGAAATTTCGCTGAATTTGCGATCTTTTCTCATGAGAAGGTTTCCTATTTCCCCATGAATTGCGTATCGTACGTGCGCAGGAGGGGATGGGCACACAAACTCGGGACCGGGCATGGATGCCAAACCACGTTGGCGGACTTGGGCTGAGCCGCTGCGCCGTGATGGTCGAAACGGACGCGAGACGCGACCTCGGTTCGCGCACTCAACCGTCGTCGATTCGCTCTCGGCACAGACTCATTCAACATTACTCGATTGCTGTATCGCCACCGGTGGCGTGGCGCTGGCGCTGCTGTTGCGCAAAGCGCTTGATCCGCTCGTCGGACCGGCCCAGCCGTTCGTCACGTTCTACTTTGCCATCTTCGCCGCCGCCTGGTTTGGCGGGGCGCTTCCGGGATTGCTCTGCACCCTCTTAAGCGCGCTGGCGGGCTGGTATTTCTTCGTTCACCTTCATCCGATGCGCGGCGTCAGTTCCTTCGGCACGTTCATGAACGTGGCGATGTTCTGCGGCGTGAGCATCATCGCGATCGCGCTGACCGAAGCGTATCGAATGGCCGTTCGTCGTGCAGAGAACGCCGATGAGAAAACCCAACT
>JACMJD010000411.1 GCA_014380825.1 Phycisphaerae bacterium
CGACGATTCGCGGCATAGGTTGCAGGAATGATATCGCGGATTACGATCGGGCGATCATGGCCACCGCCAACGACATCATCGTCGCCAGCCTGACCACCGCCAAAATGATGGCCAGGCGATTCACGGCGCCTGTGCCCAAGCCCCGGCCGATGTTCAAGACGCTCGGCGAACTCGCGAACTTCATGGCCTTGCACGCGACGGTACACATCGGGCAAATCACGGTCATTCGTCGCAGTCTCGGTCGTCCGCCGATTATCTGATCATGCAACGAATCGTCCTCACAGGTGGACCCGGCGCCGGCAAGACGGTGGTTTCGCACCGTCTCGCCGCGGCGCATCCGGAACGCTTCGCGCTCGTGCCAGAAGCCGCGACTCAAGTCTACGACGCGCTGCAAACGCGCTGGGATCGGCTGGATCTGGAAGGCCGCCGCGACGTGCAGCGGAAGATTTACCAGTTGCAGGTCGATCAGGAAGATCGCACGGCGGATGCGAACCCGGACAAGATCCTGTTGCTCGATCGCGGCACAATCGACGGCGCCGCTTATTGGCCCGAGGGTCCGGACGAATACTGGCGAGATGTTCAATCCACCCCCGAGCGCGAGCTGAAGCGCTACGACGCTGTGATCTGGCTCGAAACTTCTGCGGCGCTGGGTCTATACGATGGCGACAATTCCAACTTCTGTCGCTTTGAAGATCCAACCGCCGCGATCGAAAGCGGCAAGCTTCTCCTATTGCTCTGGGGCACGCATCCCAATCTCAAGCACGTCGGCGCATTCTCGACGATCGAAGAAAAGCTGATCGCGGTTCAAGAAACGCTCGCCTCCCTCGTGTAGCCCTGAGCTTGCCCGCGCCCCCTCTCGCGTGAACTACAAGCGCTTCGACATCCGCAAACAACTCGTTCATACTGGCCCCATTCAATACAGGGAGACTCATGCGTTTCGCTGCAACGATTGTCATCTCGTTCGCATTGATGTTGAGCCTTTCGTCGCCCGCATTCGCCCAGGCGGCGCTGAGTGAGCATCAGCAGAAGATGCTCGATGAAGTGAAAGCAGGATTGGATACGGTTGAGCAGGGGCTGGCCGATGCGCAAGCGAAGCTCGACGCCGGCGATGTCACCGGCGCGAGCAACGCGTACAACACGGCGACGCGGAACTACAACAATCATGTCCGTCGGATCGGACAGCTTCCGACGAACAATGCATCCGTTACAGAGCAGCGCGATCGAGCGCAGGCGCTTGGAACGAAGTTGAAAGAGACCGGCGCTGCCTTGAAGTCGGCCAACGCGGGCAGACCCGCGGCGAAGCCGGCGCCGAATGAATCGGAGAAGAAGCCCGCGCCACCCGCCGGTGCTCGGCTCGACTATCGGCAAGAGGAGAAGCTCAAGAATATTCGCTTCTACTTGAGCGAGATCGATCCGCGTGCAGCGCGCCTATTCGAGTTGACGAGCGGCAAGCTCGACGCCGAGGCGATTGCGGAGGCGCGCGAGCAGATGGCGTTCGTGCAGCAGCGAATGGGTTACACGATCAAAGCGCTCAACGACTTGCCCGCTGACAATCCTGACGTCGCCGCGGCGTCGAAGCAGTACAACGAATTGCTGGAAAGACTCGGCGGCGCCCAAGCCGCGATCGACAAGGCGGCGCCTGAAGCCGACAAGCAGATGGCCGCGCTCGGGCAGCAGATGAACGATGACCTGTCGATGGTCGATAGTTGGTCGAAATCGCTGGGCGATCCGCAGTCACTGTTTCACAATCGACCCGATGATGCGATCGCGGCAGTCGGGCAATTGCCTCAGATGCGCGAGGCGCTTGCGTCGATGCAGCAGCGCTGGGCGGCGCGCGCGACCGAAAAGTCCAATGACCAGACTGCGGCCGAGATGGTGTTGAAACTCAAATACGTCGATGGGCAAGTCACCGAGCTCGAACGGTACACGAAGAATCTCGCGACGGAGCTCCCGCAGCAGATTGATACCGATCTGTCTAAGATTCAGAAGCTGATCGATACTGCTGTCACCGAGAAACGACCGGCGTACTTCGGCCCCGACGGTGGGATCGCGCAGCAGATGAAGCACATCGAGCAGCGAACGAAAATGCTGCGCGCGATCGACCCGAGCGCCGCGGACAAAACCGATCAATCCCTCGCCGCCGCACGCGAGAAGTCGGCGGCGGCTCAGAAGTCGCTCGCGCAGGACATCATAAACGCTAACAAGAAGCCGGCTGAACGCTACTCCGGCGCAGACAAGGAGGACCTTCGCGCGCGGGTCATCGCGAAGTGGAAGGACGCGCATCCGGACAAGGAAATCGTCGCCGTCATCTTCAACACCGAAAACTGGGAGCGCACCACACGCTGGGATTGGAGCAAAATCAGCAAGACGTTCAGCAAAGTCGATTACGATCGCATTCAGCCGAAATTGTTCTGCAAGCTCGACGACACGCGAGCGGTGATGGTGCCCGTCGAAATCGAGAAGGATTACATGAAGGGCGGTCAGATTTCCGTCATGCCGTGGGAATTCGTCAAGGATCCGCCGGTAACGGACATCTATCTTCTTGAGAACTTGAAGTGATCGTGCGCAACGTCAAACTCCGAGTCTCTCCTTCCACGAATTGAGTTGTTCTTCAAACGGTTTCCCACCGGCGGCGCCCGCACTTTGATATCGTTTGACGACGTTCTTCGCGCCGAGCGATTCATACACTTCGTTTGTCAGTGTCACCGACTGCACGCTGTGCGATTTGAGGGCTTCATTGAATTCATCCAACGATAACTGCGACAACGCATGCTTCCCGTCCTTTTCACACTTCGCGACCAGCGTCCCCACGATGTGATGCGCCGTGCGAAACGGAACGCCCTTGGTCACCAGATATTCCGCGAGCGATGTCGCATCGAGAAACCCGCGATCGAGCGTCGGTTCGATTTTCTCTTTGTCATACGAAGCGCTATTCACGATCGCCGCCGCCATCGTGAGGCAGCTGCTGACCGTGTCGTACGCGCGGAAGACGATGCGCTTGTCTTCCTGGAGATCGCGGTTGTAGCCGATGGGCAAACCTTTGAGGATCGTCATCAGCGCGAACAGATCGCCGTAGACGTTCCCGCATCGGCCGCGGATCAGCTCCAGCATGTCCGGGTTCCGCTTCTGCGGCATCA
>JACMJD010000412.1 GCA_014380825.1 Phycisphaerae bacterium
CGCATCAGTTCTTTAGCGAACCATTTATCCGCCTCCAGCTGCGCCGCTATCTTGTTCGGACCGAACACTTTCACACTCATCGCCGCGACACGATCCGCCAACCCTTCGGCCAGCGGATCTTCAGGTCCGATCACGACGAACTCGATCTTGTTCTGCCGGATGAATCGTTCGATCTTGTCGAATTCCATCACGCCGATATTCGGCACATTGTCCGCCACCTGCGCCGTGCCGGGATTCCCCGGCAACGCATAAAGCGCAGTCACCCCCGGCGACGCCGACAACTTCCAAGCCAGCGCATGCTCACGACCGCCATTGCCGATCAGTAAAACTCTCATCAGTGAGGCAAGTTATCCGAGTTCAGGAAGATGACAAGGTGACAAGGTGAAGGGGTGACACGGTGAAAAAGCGATGTGCGCGGTTTTCACCTTGTCACCCTTTCACCTTGTCAGCTTGTCATTTCACCGGCACATTCGACGCGCCCGCGCGCATCGACTATCATCGCGGGCAGGAACTCAGGGTGTAGCTCAGCTTGGTTAGAGCACCAGACTGGGGGTCTGGGGGTCGGAGGTTCAAATCCTCTCACCCTGACTCGTCAAAGAAAAAAGCCCTTCGACGCCTCGTCGAAGGGCTTTTGTTTTGCAGAATCTCGATCGATCACGGCGATCGGAACTTCGCGACAACAGCGCCATCGTTCGACAGCATCAGTTGGTTGCCGGCGACCTGATACGCATCAACCGACCCGAGCGCCTTGGCGAAATTACTTTCAAGCTCCATCAGCGCCGGATCACCAGCCATTTTGGTGCTGATGACCTGGCCAAACGTGATTCGTTTGCCGTCCATGGAATACGTGCCGGACATCCGGTTGATCCCGCCGAACGCGGAGAAGCGAGCATCCTCCAGCTTCAGCGTCGGCGGTTTCTCGCCCGCAACCGCGTTGCCATTGAGCGCGGTCAGGATCCATTCCTTTCCAGCGATGTCGCTCCCGGCCACGGCCTTGTCGCTACTCGTTTCAGGACGAGGCTTGTTGCAGCAGCCGGAGAGAGTCACAGCAAGACAAGTGAACGCGAGCAGGAAAATTCTGATCATTGTTGCGTGATATATCCGCACCCCCGGGCAATTGATAGTTACTTTCGTCATGTCTGGTCGATGTAAACATTATCGGCCCCTTTACTTCTCGGCCTGTGCGATCAATCGATCAACACCGCGGAGGATGAAGGCCAATCCCTTAGACGAAAGGCCTTTATGAAATCTCGACTCACATTAATTTTCAGTGCGCTCGTGGTGTTGTTGGGCTCGATGACGTGGCTGGTGCAGGATCGTAAATCAAACGCAACCGGTCCGGTTCCGGCATTAGCGGCTGAGCGAAGCGTATCAATTCGCCCCGAGGCAACTGTCGAACAGACCGGCGCTCCGGTTGTGTCGGCGGACGCGCCAATGGTACACGTCGACGCGTCAGGCGAGGTGAAATACACCGCCCGTGACGGCGATACCGTTTCACAGTTGGCGATCGCGCTGCTGGGCAGCGATTCAAAGGAAAACCGCGACGCCGTCATCGCTGCAAACCCCGCGCTGCGACTTGATCCCGATCGCGTGCTGGTAGGACAGGCATATTCGATCGTTCGTCTTGCGGTTCAACCAACTGCGGTTCAATCGCCGAAGCCCGCGATGGCTGCGAACACGCAAACCGATGCAGCGAGCGCTGTGACGCCGCCATCACCAATCGCAGCCCGCAATGAGCAGCCCGCTGCCGTTGCGGAGACCAGCCCTAAACTGCGATACACCGCTCGAATGGGCGACACGCTCGGCGCGCTCGCGGCCCATCTGCTTGGCGGTGATACCAAAGCGAATCGCGATGCGATCGTCGCCGAGAATCCACCGCTTCAGCAGGATGCCGATCACCTCGTCGCCGGGCAGACGTACACGATCGCGGCCCCGAGCGGCATGACGAAAGATATCGATGCGCCCAGGCAGAAGGCGTCGACTTCGCAGCCCGATGCCGACGAAGCCGCGCTCCGCAGCATCGGCCGCACGCTGCGATACACCGCCAAGCCGGGCGACACTGTGACGAAGCTCGCGATCGCGTTACTCGGCAGCGACACGCCGGCGAATCGCGATCTGATCATCAAGAGCAACCCCAGCCTGAAGCAGGACCCTGACCACCTCGTGGCGGGTCAGACGTACTGGATTGCCGCGCCGACCGCCGAACCAAAACAATGAGTCGGCCCGGGTCGGAGATGACGCGCGCAAGCCGTGCGGCGCGACGCGGAAGCTCAAGCAGGCAGTCGAAAGAAACAGCGGGGCCATCATTTACATCTGATCGATCGCCTGTTGGATGACCTGCGCATAGTCACCGATCCGCGCGGCCGAACCTTTAATGTGGACGCAGCCAACCTTGCGGCTATCGGATGTCGGCAGGTTGATGCTGCCGACCGCGATGAAGCCATCCTGATGGCCGGTGTCTCCCAGCGGGGCGCCGAAGACTTTGGCGTCTTTCAGGATCGTCAAACCCATCGTGCCGAACGCGCGGGTGTCGACTTCCAGTGCGTATCGAAGCAATGTCGACGCGAGCTTTGGCGGGAGATGCGCGCACGCGTCCAGCGTCTTCGCGCCGCTGCTGCGGCGCGTGCGCGTCAGCTCGATCTGGCGATTGAACTCGCGCACGTAACCGGACAGTCCATTCGGGCCGCTTCGGTAACCGCTCGGGCGCATGACGACGACGCCCACGCAGCGCGGCAGATGACCCATCGCCGGCACATCCACCGTCGTACCGATGCGGACCTGGGATAGCTCCGAGTGCGCCGACAAGCACCACATCAAGGCGGCCGAGACGGTGATCGATTCGGGCAGCGTCGCGTTCACTTTTTTTCGCCACGCGCGCAGCGGCGTGAAATCGGTAAATGCCTGCATCTCGCACAAATCGGTTCTCGATGCGCTGCGACAACTTCGTGGCCGTACGTGCGGCGCGAACTGTTCGGGTGTCGGAAACAAGACCGGCGTGGCGGTGCCCCACTCGGATTCGAGTCGCGAGATCATCTCCTGAGTCGGCACGCCGTCCGTGCCGACGTGGTTGATGCGAAACCATAGGTCTGCACATCCGTTCGGTGCGATGCGGGCGACGATGTTGAGCAGATCGCGGGATGAATCGTCGTGATCGCGCTCGCCCCACTCTTCGGGCCTGACGAATCGCTCGTAACTGTCGATCCACGGTTCGAACGCCAGCGAGTAATTCGCGCCATCGCCGAGCTCGGCGACATCTTCAGACTCCGTTCGCCGCACGCGCACATGACATTCGCGCGAGCCAACAAGAGACTTGGCCAATCGTTCGCGTAGATGTGCTTGCGTCGTCGACAAGGCTTTCGTGCGATTTGCAGGTTCATCGGACCACACATCCAAAGCAAACGCCGACAGCACGAACGTGGCCGGCAGATCGCGCAGCACCAGGCCGGCGCCGCGCCGCCAGCCGTCCTTGCGACGCCGCGGGCTCAGTCGTGTGAGCGCGCGGTTCAGCATTACAAGACTCACGCCGGCCAGCACGGACAGTTTCGTTCCCATTTTCGATCGCAACCCCGATTTGATTAAGGCAACAGCTCTGGCCCGCGCGGGAGCATGCCATACGTGAGTGCGACTTCGATGACGAAATACAAAAGTGAACATGCGATCGTGGCGGCGCTGGTCACGTACACGATCCATCGCGCGATTTTCACGCGCGAGATCGTTTGCATTCCCACACCGAACAGCACGATGGCCGGCGCGAGCGACTGAAAACATAAACGCGATTGAAAACATGCCCACACGTCGTACCGCACTCCCGCGGCGATCACGATCGCCAGGTTCGACAGCAACAACGCAGCAGCCAGCGTGACGATGGGATTTCGCATGAACGACCCGATGGCGCGCGCGATGCCGATCAGCAACACCATCGTCGGTACGATCGCGACAGCGTAGATGGCGCTGCCCAGCCACGCGTAGCCTTGAATGTTTCCGCGGAAACTCGAGTCCGGGAAATGCGGATACCA
>JACMJD010000005.1 GCA_014380825.1 Phycisphaerae bacterium
ACATTCAACCACCAAGGCACCAAGAACACCAAGAAATCGAATACTTAGTTTTGCTTTTGTCTTCTTGGTGCGCTTGGTGTCTTGGTGGTTAAGTTTTTTTCCACATCATCCAACCCACCACCGCCATCACGATGATGACCACGATCAGGCCAATGATCTTCCCGCCGCGGCGGGGCGGGTCGAATTCTCCGCGGTGGGTTGTTCGTTCTACTTGAAAAGAGTTCGGGTCGACCACCTCTTCGCAATGACGAATTTCGCCCATGCCCGAGGTCGTCGCCTTGCGCTCGGCCATCGCGCGATTGGACGCTTCGAACTCAAGCGTCATCCGCGCGCCGTTCTCGCGATTCGTTCCGCTGACTTTGTATTTCATGTTCGTTGCTTCGAAGGCCGGCGCGGACGCTGCTTCGCCGAGATCGATTTGACGATCGTGCGACCGCGGCCGTTGATAGCCAAAGGCGTTTTGGCTTGCGCGACGGCTGCTTTGATCAGCTCCGCCACCGCGGGCTCGCGCAGCGTCGCGGGGCCGATCAATCGCACGAAGCGATTCTGATTTCCGCTGCCCAGCAGCACGCCCTTCGGATCCGGGAGACTCGCGCCGTAGTAGAACGACAGCGCCACGCCCTTAGGTGAAACCGCCAGCGAGACGATGCAATCGGATGCGCGTTCGGTGCTGGAGTATCCGATCGCCAGGAACTGGTAGTTGTCGTACACCAGCTCGTGAGCGGCAGGCAGACGCGTGCGCATCGCGCGGCGCAGCGACCGAGCGAGCTTCGCGATGTCGGGGTCGTATTTCGCGATGAAGCGTTCGACTTCCTTGGCAGGCGACGCGACGCGTGTAGCGGTTTTCGGTGAGGGCATCGGATTCCCGGTTCGATGACTGGCTTCGAAACGTACCGCGCCGACCGGCGCGGCGACAAAATTTACCTTGCGCTGCGCCGGGCTCCCTTCTGGCGCGCAGCGCACAAAATAGAAAAATGCACAATTTTCCTGCCATTTTGCGCGAATAACCGCTTGCGCTGCGCTGGACACGAGCGTCCGGCGCAGCGCCCCCAGAGTAGGTGTAGGTGCGGGGGTTTCCGCGCCACGCTCGAATCACAACCGTCTCGGGGAGTCCATCATGACCGTCACGCCCGCCGAGCTGGCTGCCAATCGTCGGAATGCTCGCAAGTCGACCGGTCCACGCACCGCGAAAGGAAAGGAACGTTCGAGCAAGAACGCCGTCACGCATGGGATCTTTTGCAACGATCTCGTTCTTCAAGGCGGAGGATCCGAAGCTGTTCGAATCGTTTCTCAATGCGCTGCTGATGCAACTGTCGCCGCAGGACATTGTGGAGTTGATGATCTGCGATCGGATCGTCAACGCACAGTGGAAGCTGCGTCGTTTGAATACCGCCGAAGCCATGACGCATCAATCCAATGCGCAGCGAACGGTGCTCGATCATGTTAGTCAGTCCGACGACGCAGCAGAACTCGATAACGACGATGATGAGACCGACGATGTCGAGCACGCGGAGCGCGTCAGCCGCCTGAAGCTGATCATGAAGATGCCCTGGCCGATGTGGATCGATGAGATCGAGAAGCTGATGGACGCGAACAAAGAATATGTCTCGCCAACGGCCGCGATCAGCAAGAGCTTCCTGGAAAACGACGGCGTGATGGAGCGGCCGTCGCGATACGAGCAGCGATTGGAGCTGTCGATCCATCGGAATCTCAAGCAGTTGGAGCGAATGCGAAAACAAACTTAAAGCGGGGGAGATCAGCCCAAGCGGTACTGCCCGTTCCTGCCGCCGGCGGTGTATCGCGAGACGATGGAAGACGGGTTGTGCGAGAACGAACCCAAAGGAGAGGAGGAAGGTGAAGAAGAATTAACCACCAAGAGCACCAAGGAAACCAAGAAGAAGGAGAAAGTGGATGACAGGGAAGGCGCGGTTGCGGATGAAGCGATCGACGAACGCCCACGGATAGCAATCCGTGGGGACGTGAAGCGCGCCGCATCCGAGCCCGACGGATTGATACGCGATGGTTCCTGACTACAGTGGTGTTCGATCAACTTTAAGGAGATCGAATGTCACTGCTTGCCGGAAAAAAAGGCGTTATCCTTAACATCGCCAACGATCGATCGATCGCGACGTACATCGCCAGCCACTGCATCAAGCAGGGGGCCACGTGCGGGTTTGGATTTTTGCCGATGGACAATCGCGAAAAGAGCGAGCGTCGCGTGCGCAAGGCGATGGAGGAGAACGGATTCGCCAGCTCGTGGCTTTCGCCGTGCGACGTTGGCAGCGATGAATCGATCGCCAGCTTCTTCGCCGGCGTGAAGGAACAGTTCGGCACGATCGATTTCCTCGTACACAGCCTGGCGTTCGCGGATCGAACGTTCCTGAAGAAGGACGAAGGCGTGTTCACGAGCACGACGCGCGAAGCGTTTCGGCAGGCGGTGGACATCAGCGCGTACAGTTTGCTTGCGCTAAGCCGACAAGCGGCAATGATCATGCCTGAGGGTGGGTCGATTATCGCGATGACATATCTGGGAGCGGAGAAGGTGATCCCGGGATACAACGTGATGGGCGTTGCGAAATCGGCGCTGGAATCAACGGCGAGATATCTCGCGTTCGACCTGGGCGCCAAACGAA
>JACMJD010000413.1 GCA_014380825.1 Phycisphaerae bacterium
AGGCCGCCCGAAGCGCCAAGCAATGTATATAAACCCGACAAGTGGCGTACGCGGTACAGTTCTACAGTCTCCTCGTGATGGATTAGGTCCGATAACCAAAAGGATCGAGCGATGGCGAATCTTCGACACGTGCTGATCGACACGGACACCGCCTCCGACGACGCCGTCGCGCTGATCATGGCGCTGCGGGCGCCGGAAGTTCTAGTTGAGGCACTCACGGTCGTCTCAGGCAACGTCGCGTTGGCGCAAGGACTGACCAACGCCCTGCTCACGGCCGAGTTGTGCGGATCAAACGTCCCCGTCTTCGCCGGCGCCGCGCGGCCGTTGCTGCGCGAGCCATCTTACGCCGACTGGTTCCACGGCAAGGACGGACTGGGCGACATGAACTACCCGCCGCCCAAGAAGCGGGCCGAATGGGGACACGCCGTCGATGTCATGATCGATTGCGCGCGTCGCTTCCCGGGCATGGAGTTCGTCACTCTCGGCCCGCTCACCAATCTGGCGCTGGCGATCGCGCGCGAGCCGGACATCGTCAAAAACATTTCGCGGTGCGTCGTGATGGGCGGAAACCCCTGCTGCGTCGGCAACGTCACCCCCGCCGCCGAGTACAACATCTGGTGCGACCCCGAGGCCGCCGAGATCGTGATGCACTCGGGATTGAACCTCGAGCTGATCGGCTGGCAGCTCTGCCGCGGCGAAGCAAAACTGCTCACCGACGACATCGCCCGCATTCGCGCGATCGGCACGCCGCTGGCGAACTTCACGATCGACTGCAACCGCACCGCGATGGACGCCGGCCGGAAGCAAAGCGGCGAGATCGGCATCGCTTTGCCCGACCCGGTCGCCATGGCCGTCGCGATCGATCCGACGATTGCGCTCGACTTCAGCTCGCATCGCGTCGAAGTCGAATGCGCCAGCGAACTGACGCGTGGCCAGACGGTCGTCGATCAACTCAACGTCGGCGCTGACGGCCGAAACCACGGACTCTGGACCACCCCCGCCGCAACCATGGGCAGCTCACCCGCGCGTCGCGACGTGAACGTTGTCTGGCGAATCGATATTGCGAAGTGGAAAGCGCTGCTGATGAGATCGCTCTCTGGAAATGCAGAAGTCAGAATGCAGAATGCAGAATGAATTCAATTCCTCATTCTGCATTCTGCCTTTCCTCTCAATCCGACCGCGCGAATCCCGTTCGGTCGATCTGACTGGCTTCGCTGAGATCCACTTTGCTCGGATCGAACTTCGGTGGATGCTTCTTCGCGCATTCCAGGCAGATCGTCACGCCGGGCAGCGCTTCCAGGCGCGCCGCGGCGATCGGTCCGCCACAGAGGCTGCATTTCTTTGTGGGCAATGATTTCTTTTTCGCCATCGCACGCTCCGAACCGGAGAGATTCGCAATCTTCCCGGCGAACGTGAAGAAGAAAAATCTTACGGCTGCGTGGTCGGATCGGTCGTACGCTGAAGCTGCCAGACGAAGCCCGAGAGCTCACGCGAAGGCGTCATTGTCAGTTTCCAGTCCGACGGCGTCGCCACGTCGCGCAGCTCGATCCGGCGACCATCGGGCACAATGCGCGATTGGTAGAAGTCGATCACGGGCCTGGCCCAGAAAGTGCTTTCGGTGCTCACGGTAATGACCGGTCCTGGCGATTCGCGGAGCAACTGTTCGATCGCGCGGACGCTGCCGTCGCGGCCGACCCGCAGAAATCGAACAGTTCGCGCGACGTTCGCGGCGAAAATCACCATCAGGGCGGCCAACACGACACGGCGATCGACGCTCGATGCAAGATGCGAAATCGCCGGCAGCAGCATCGCGATCGCGACGAGAAAATATCGCGGCATGAGCGGCTGCGGCCGGGCAGATAGCACCAGGTTGTAAATCAGCAAAAACCCCGGCGCGACCACGACGGCCAACAGATAAAAGAACCACAGATCGTCTCGCAGGCGGATGAGTTTGATTAACGCGCCGATGAACAGTGCGACGGTGATGGTCGCACAGATGATCGCACCGATGCCGAAATCGAATCCGCCCAGCGCGATCGAGAGCGTTCGAATCAGCACTTGCATCGGATCGGTCTCCGACGCGCCGCCGATCGTCATGTCGCGCACGAACACGCGGAACAGGACGATGACGAAGATCAGTGGCACGGCGTTCAGCCGCGCCCACCAGGTGAGCTGTTGCATCAGCGGCAGCTTCGTCCGCCGCGCGCGAAGCACGGTCCAGTAAAGCGCGGCCAGATAGAAGTGTACGAACGTGAGGTGCGCGAGGAACCCGAGCACGCACGCGACGCTGAATACGATCGCGCCGGACCATCGCGGCCGCTCGACGTAGCGCAACATCGCATCAAACGCCACCAGCGCGAAAAAGACGGCCGGCGCGTAGCCACGCGCTTCGGAGGAATAGAAAACGAGCGGAAAGCTGAGCCCCACGAGCAACGCAACCGCGATCGCTTCGATCGCGCTTCGTCGCCACATCGTGTGAGCGGCCACGATCACCGCGCCGATCCCGCACGCCAGCGCGGGCAAACGATAAATCCACCACTGCTGCACGTCGCCGATGGCGCGCAAGTACCACGTGTGCAGCGGGTGATTGTTGTCGATCCGCGCGGATGAGCTCAGCACCACATCGAGCGGCGAATGAATCGTTTTAGCGATGTTCAGCGACCAGACTTCATCGAGCCAGAAATCGGTGAACATCCCCGGCACGCGCAGCGCAGCTGCGACGATCACGATCGCAGTGATGATGATGATCGTCGTCTTCTTCGACATGGATTGAGCGAACTAGATCACGACCGGACGAACGAAGGTAGAGAGATCGCGGCCAAACTGCATCTCTGATGGTGCTTGCAAGCGCGAGAGATATTCGGCAGCGATCGCATCAGTGAAATCTGCGTTGCGGGTATATCGAAGTTCGCGCGTGCGATCTTGATCGACCGGTGCGAGATCGCCGAGCTGAGCGCTCTTGATCTTCTCCACCAGCGATTCATGCGCTGCGCGGACCGCGCGCATTCCGTAAACGAACGGATCGACCTTTGCCGCTTTCGGCAACGCGTGGAACAGGATCGGGCCCGAATCCAATCCCTTGCTCAGCAGGTGAATGGTCGCGCCGACGAACTCGGGCCGGCGATCGTACATCGCCCAGAAATTGGTGCTGCTGCCGCGATATTGCGGGCTAACTCCCATGTGAATGTTGATCGCCCGGCGCTCGACCAGTGCATCGCACAGCGTGCCTTTGATGTAACTGGCGCCGAAGACGATGAAGATGTCCGCCTGCATAGCCGGCGCGAGTGATTCCACGTCGAGCCGGCTGAGATCGCCCATCTTGATTGGCAGTTGTCGCACGTTTGATCGCGCGGGAAACCGGGGTGCGCCAAACACTTCACGCTCGGCGCCAATCACGCGCGAGAAGTAGTCCTGCATCACCGGCGACTTGCGGAAGAAGTCATCGACTTGTCCGGGGAAAACCGTGTTGCACTCCTGAATCGTGAAGACTTCATCCGCGATCGTCGACAGCGATTCGATCAGCGAGACGTGACGTGGCTGATTGCTGGTGAAAACGGTGATTCGCATTTGGTTGCTTGCCGCTTGCGGCGTCGCAAATGCAGCGATTCGCGTTGCCTGATCTGCGACGCCGCAAGCGGCAATCACGCGGCTTTCGTCGCGCGCTTGATCAGGTTCGCATGATCTTCGCGCGGAATTTCCAACGGACCGACGCCCGCACTCATCTCCATGTTCGCGCGGAAGCCGAGCTTGATGCCCATCGACCTCAGAATCTCCAGCGTCGCGACGTTGTAAGAATTGCACGGATGGCTCATCGCCAGCGGCGGTTCACCCAGCAGCGAAGTCAGGTGTGAGGCATTCGATTTGTATTCGTAGCACTGATCGTCGTCGCTCAGGCGTTCCATGCGTGTCGGGTGCGTGTGCGAATGCAGGCCGATCACGTGGCCGGCGCCATGTAACGATAAGACTTCTTCGTTGCCCATCCACAACTGCTTGGCCACATCGCGAACGTTGTAATGCGCATCGCGCATCATGGCGTCCATCACCAGCGCGTAGGAATCGGCGCCAAGCACTTCATCCCGCACAAATCGGAAGCGACGATCCGCCTCGGTGTAGAACGGAAAGCCCGCAAGATGTTTCGCCGGTTCAAACGCCCGCAGCGCACCTTCGGTTCGCCGGCCGAATTCGGATTCGTAGACACGGATGAAGAACGCGGCGTAGAAATCGTCGACCGATGGAAACTGCGTCGTGCGGAAGTCGCGATAAATTTCCAGACGCTCGATGTTGCCCTGCATCACGGACGTGTACACAAACCAGAACGCCGTGAGCCCGAAATCTTCCAGCACCGGCACGGCCACGTCGTATTGGCAAAGCAGGTTGTCGTCGAAGGTGAGGCAGACGTGATGCTCGCTCAGCTTTCCCGCGACCGCGCGGTCGAGGAATTCGATCGCTGGCAGGATTCGCCCGCGCCCGATGCCGCGGATGATTCCCGCGAGCTGCTCGCCGTCGATCGAACCCTGCGACGGCGCGTGATCGAGCGTGTCGTGGAAGTGGTGAAACATCAAACCATGTGCGGGCATACGGAGCTCCGGTCGCGCGAACTGGGAATTCGTACACCTTGGTTATCGGTCGTTCGTGATACGGTCCATGACCGTTTCGCGACGATCCGCCTCACTTGTTGCATTTCCAGCGCGGTGCGGTTTCGGATAGTCTGTTCGATTCGAATGTCCGAACCGTCTGCCATTCCGCCCACGACGCCTTCCGCTATGCCAAGCGTCGCAGACGCGGCTGGGGCGGACGCACCGTTTTTGGACGTGCCGTACCTGCTGGAAGTAAGCCAGCCCAAGCAGCGCGGATCGTACTTCGTGCCGGGAATCATCGTGCTGCTGGTGCTCGCATTTGGCAGCGCGTATCTGTCGAGCAAGTCCGCACAGTGGAAGTCTGCCATCGACGTTTTCTCCGGCGTGCTGATGATTGGGATCATCGCCGCAATGGGGATAGTGATGTGGACCACCGTCCGCCGACAACGCGACGAGCGGGCGCGGATCGAGGCGATCGAGGAACTCGTGCAGCTCCGTCGCTGGCAACAGGCGGCCGCGATGCTGCGGGATGTGCTTTCGCAGCCGACGGTCTCGCCGAACGGACGCGTTCAGTATCTGTTGTTCCTCGGCAGCGTGCTGGCCCGGTACAACCGGTTTGACGATGCGATCGCCGTGCAGAGTCACCTGATGGAAAATGTCGATCTCGATCCGTCGACCCGGCACGCGCTGCGGCTTGGCCGCGCGATGGCGATGCTGCGGGAAGATCATCTGGTGGATGCCGATCGCGCGATCAGCGAACTTCGCCGAGACGTGAGTCGCGCCACCGACCCCTCCCAGCCGGAAGCGGAAGCTCCGGTTTCAGCAGGTCTATCGTTGATCGAGATGTACCGCGATGTGAAAACCGGTCATGCCGCCGAGGCGATCGAGATGTTCAATCACACGCTTCCCGCGATGCGAAAACAGCTCGGCCATCGTGTCGCCGACGCCCATGCACTGGCGGCGAAAGCCTATGATTTTCTGGGCGATTCGCTGAATGCGCAAGCAAACTGGGAGCGCGCGACGGTGTTGTCGCCGGAGATCGAATTGCTTCGCCGATATCCCGAATTGTCGAGCCTGTCGTCAAAATACCGTGCGATCGTCGCGCCGGCGCCCGAGCTATTGGGGGCCGCATGATCTCCGTCGAATCGGCCATCAATCGTGCGCGTCGCGGCGTGCAGATCTCTTCGCTGCTGAACGCGGTGCTCATCGCAATCATCGTCCTGTTCCCCTTCTTGCAGGCCAGGTTCAAATGGCCGATCGATCCGATCATCGCGCTAAGCGTTGTCGGCTGCATCTGGATCGTGCTGTTTGTGCAAAGCCTGCGCAGCTCGCGATTGGTGGCGGATTCGCAGTCGCTCATCGCCGCCGGTCAGTTTGATGTCGCCGAAGCGCAGATCGACACCGCGCTGCGATCGTTCTCCATCTTCCGCGCCGCGAAACTGCTCGGCTTGCATCACCTGGCGGCGCTGCGACACGCGCAAAATCGCTGGCAGGATGCGGCCACGCTGTGTCGTGCGCTGCTCGCGCAGCGGCGCGTGGCAATGCAGGGCCTTGGTCGATCGACGCAGCTCATGCTTGCCGATTCGCTGCTGGAACTGGACGATGTGCCCGGTGTCGGCGGCACCCTTTCGCATCTGTACACGCAGCGGCTGTCGCTGGGCGAGGCGCTGAGCCTGATGCTCGTTCAGCTCGATTATGAATCGCGTTTAGGCGCCTGGCAGGCGATGATGCAAGGGGTCTCGACTAAAGCCACGCTCGCCGAGCTGATGCCGACGACGAAATCCGCGCGGGCGCAGGCGTTTCTGGCGCTGGCGGCGCGGAACACCGGTCGTGCGGATTGGGAAAGCTGGCTACGCCGTCGCGTCGAGCTGCTGGTCGATCCGCAGGAATTGTGTGCGCGCAGGCCGGTATTACGGGAACTCTGGTTGCCGTAGCTACGAATTTCGACGAAGCGCAAGTTTCACCGCGGCGTCATTTAGCTGCGGGCAAAATCGAACAGGGAGGTTCGAGTGACGTTCAGACGATGGTTTGGCGCGCTGGTGACACCGTTGGGTACGGCCATCGCATTGTTGTTGATGGTTGCTGCCCTGTGGACTTGGGGACGCGCCGGATGGATCGCGGCGGACGCGACTCGGCCGGACGTCGCGCGATGGGCGGTTCGCAGCGCCGCGGTGGCAGCGGCCGCGATCGCGCAGCTACTACTGCTGACGTTCATCGTCGGTCGAATGTTTCGACCCCGAGGTATTCAATCGGGAAACTTCAATGCCGACCTAGCCCGGCTGACGATGGGGCTGGTCGCCGGCATCGCAATCGTCAGTGCGGTTGCGCTTGGATTGGCCGGCCGCTAAGAAAACTATTTTGATGAGTATCCCTGACATGAGATCTTGCGGGAAAGCACGGATGAAATCGACAAGCTTGCTGAAGCGCGCATTGCGCGGTGTTTGCATTGGCTCTGGCCTGGTGCTGTTGGGCGCGGGATTAGCGACGGCGCAGGTCGCCGCGCCTGAACCGGCGACAACTGAACCGCCCGCGACGATGCCGGTCGAACCGACCGCACCAGCGCAAACGACCGAACCGTCAGCTGCGCCGGCCACCGATACACCGCCCGCCGCGGAAGTGCCGGCAACGGCGCCCGAGGCTGATGTGGTCGTGCCTCCACCTGCCGCGGCGACGCAGCAGGCGGCGGTCGAAGTTCCGCCGGAAGAACTTGCCGCCCGCGCGGCGCTTGGCGAACGGTTCGCGCAGCTCGCGAAGTTCACCCTCTCGCAGCCGCAGATCCTTCCGGCGCTCATCCATCAAAACGCCGCGCTCGTCGAGGCCGCCGCGCGCGAGAATCCCAAGGAGCTGCGATTCCTTCGCCTGCTGATCGAATCGCGCCTCCGCAGCGCCGACACCGAAGCCGGCCGACAGTCGCTGCGCGAAGCGCTGTTGCAATATCTGAATGTGCTCTCCGCGCAGCGGCAGACGGATGTCGTCGCGCAGATTCGGTTGATCGATCTGAACGAGCGCGATCTGCAAAGCGCGCAGAAGCGAAGCGACTATCTCCAGACGATCGTCGACGCGAGCGGGGTCGGCTCGGAAGTTCGTTCGCACGCCGCCGTGTTGTTGGCGCGCGTTTATGCCGAGCGCGGACAGGACAGCGAAGCCAACTCGGCGCTGGATGACGCGATCAAGCTCAGCCCGCTCAACATGGAAGCGCTTCGCGCCCGGTACGAGCGACAGGGCGCCGCCGCCAGCGATGCCGATCGGCTCGCTATGCTGCTCGCGATTCTGCGCAGCAATCCGGCGCAGCCGGAAGTGGAAGCGCAGATCGCGCGTGAGTTATCCGACAATGGCATTCTGGACCAGGCGCTTCGCTGGTACGAGACCAGCTTCTACCTGTCCGGCCGAATGGGGCGCGGGCTCAGCCTGCCGGATTACACTGATTACGCGGCGACGCTGCTGGTCAACGGCCAGCCGCGCGATGCATATCCGGCGGCGGAAAAAATTCTTCAGGCCGATCCGGGTAACGGCGACGCCGCGCTAATCAAGCTGGCGGCGCAGCGACGGATCTTCCCGGCCGATCAACTTCAAGCCGTCGACGAAGCCGGCAGCAGCATGCTGCTCAAAAAACTGGACGACCTGCACGCCAAAGTCACGCAGACCGAAGCGCCGCCGACGACGCAGCCGATCGAGGTCGTCAATGAATACGTGCTGGCGGACGCGCAGAAACTGAAGGAAGGCGATCCGGCTCTGGCATCGCAATACGTCGGGGCACTAGCGCGGCTGGCGTGGTTCCAGATTTACTATCGCCAGGCGCCGGACACTGCGACTAAGGCGCTGGACGCGCTGCGCGTCCTGATCCCCGAAGGCGAAACCATCGTCACGCGGCTGGAAGGATGGAGCTTCCTGCGCAAGGGCGAGCTCGAGCCGGCGCGGAACAAGCTGTCCGCCGTCGCCGATCGCGATCCGCTGTCGAAGCTGGGATTGATCCTGATCGCCGAGAAGGAAGGCGGCAAGGTGGTGCGTCCGCCGCAGGCGGCCGAGCAGATCGATCCGGCCAATCCCGGCGCGGTCGAGGCGTCGCCGGTTAACGATCAGTTGATTCAGCTTGCCGGACAGAACGCCGCCGGGATCACCGGCGTGGTGCTCGCCGACGAGCTGCTGGCGCGCGAACTCAAGTTCACGCCTGGCCCGAACGCTGATGCGGTTGTCGTCGAGTTGAACAAGTTCCCCAAGGATTTCCTGTCATTCCTCGATCGACCCGACCAGTTCTACAAGCTCACCGCCGAGCCGCTGACCGTCAGCCACTCGTTCGGCCAGCCGATGCTGGCACGGGTCACGATTCAGAACATCAGCGATTACGACCTGACGCTGGGCGATGACGCTGCGATTCGGCCTGACCTGTGGTTTGATGCAAAACTGATCGGCGTGAAGCAGCAATCGCTGTTTGGCGTGACGTACGATCGCATCGGTCAGCAGGTGCTTTTGAAGGCCAAGACCGGTTCGGTCAGCCAGGTCGTGCGACTGGATGACGGCCAACTGACGCAGGTGCTGATGGGTGAGCCGATCATCGCCCTGCCGCTACAGTTTTCGGTATTCACGAATCCGGTGCCCAGCACGTCTGGTGGTGCGTCGCCGGGTCCGGGCGGATATCGCGTGCAGTTCACGCGCGTGTTGGAGCGTGCCGGCGCGCCGATCGCCAACCAACAGGCGTTCCAGGCTTTGGTCGGACCGCTTGCCGGTGGGCCGCCCGAGCGGCGCATGCGCGCCGTCGATCACATTACCACGTTGATTCGCAGCTTCGCCGATCCCAAAGCTCCGCCGGAAATGAAGCAGGCGGCCAGTCAGCTTTTTGAGGCGTTCAATCGCGCCGCGGCGATGCACGATGCGTCGCCGACCGCACATGCGTGGCTGCTGTACAACATGGCGCTCATCTCGTCCGAGCAGCAGCGCGAGGCGCAGATGGTCAGCCTGCTGCGCTCAACCGCGTGGGACAGCCGGATACTGGGCCTGCGTTTGCTCCAGGCATTTCCGCAGGATCGACAGAAACAGATCGCCTCGAAGTTCGCGGCGTCGGATCCGGATCCGCTGGTGCGACAGTATGCGACGACGGTGTTGGAGACTTCGGAGCTTGCGATGACACGCGCGCCGGCGACGCAACCCGCCGACGCGACTGGGTCGCCGCCGCCCACCGATCCCAACGCGCCCCCGACGTCGCCGCCGCCCTAATCGCGCTCTCGCCCGACGGAGCAACCCAGCATGGCCGCATCAACTGGTTTTCGCGTGACGGAGACTCAGCCCACGCCAAACCCCAACGCGCTGAAGTTCGTGCTCGATCGCGCGATCAGTGAGAATCCGGTCAGCTTCTTCACCGCCGCCAGCGCGAACGGGCACCCGCTGGCGACCAGGCTCTTCGCCATCCCGGGTGTGACGACGCTGCTGCTGCTGAACGATTTCGTGACGGTGAACAAGTCGCCGGAGAAAGCCTGGGGCGAGATCACGCCCCAGGTGAAGAAGGTGTTGGCAAGCGGGTGAGGAAATTCAGGTCGCGACGACGTCTTTGCGGTTCTTCCCCGATTTCGGACTCACGTCTTCAACGATCAACTCGTCGCCGTTCTTCGTCGCACGGAGGAACTTGCTTCGGCTGATCCGGCCGTTGCTCAAGTAGACCGGGCCGACGGATTTGTCGACGACCCACCAGTTGCAGCGATAGTGATCGCCGTACACGCGCACGCTACGAACCTCTTCGCCCGGCTTCTTTTCGACCCATCGTTCGATGGCATCGGACAAGTCTTCGGTCGTATTGGAATTCGTATTCGCCGCTTCGACCGGCGCCGGTGTGGGTTTGTTCTCTTTGCTCATGTGTCTCGCTACAAACTTAAGTGCGGCCTAGCGATATCGCTGACCGCGATCGGGCTTCTTAGGCGCTTCCTTCGCCGGCAGCTTCGCCACCGCGTCGTTGATCTCAGTCAGACCTTCATCGGCCTTTAGTTCATTCAAGGCGTACTGTCGCACGCCTTCAGAATCTTCCGCGGTGGCTTGGATCACGACTCGACCGCTGGCGTCGTGATCTTTGCTGAGAAGCGTCAGCTTCGTGCCGAATCGGCTGTAAATCATCGTACTCCTGTGCGACGACTCTAGTTCATTTGCGGCCGCGCCGATACGCGCTGCGTGCGCCGCGCCCATGTTCGGGCGATTTGTGGTATGCTGACCTCAATGAGTTGTTCAGCAAGCCGTATCAATGAGCTAATTCTCAGCCAACTCGCCGTCGGCGAGAAGCAGGTTCTCTCGCTGGTAGTGGCCGTCCGGAAGGCTTTAAGCCGTTCGGAGGCCGCAAAGGGCGATTTGACCGCCATGGTCAAGTCCGCACTTCGCCGGCTGGTGGCATCCAAAGAAGTCATCGACGTCGACGGCATGTACTCGCTGGCGCCTTCGCCCGTCACCCGCGAGTAGCAAATCCCCCCGATCCGATAGCGCTTTGTCGGGTCGCGCGCGATTCGGGCACGCGCCAGACGCGGTCCAGCGCGAAATAGATCACGCCGCAGATCAACAGCGATTTCCAGAACGGCACGTCTAGTCCTTTCCATAGTGCCGGCAGCGCAAGCGAGACAAGGAACTTCAAAATCCCGACAACGATCATGCCGCGAGTTCGCGCCCGATCGAACACCCGTGCGATCGGCCGAAGCACCCGCAGAAGCGCGTGTAATACCAGGAAAGCGGCAACGGAATACTTCAGCGCTTCGATCGCCGGGACGTCGAATTGCTTCCACATCACGAAGAACGATGCAACGACGATCAGCCGCGCGAACCATCCGAGCCGCTTCACCGTCTTCACGTTTTCGCCCGAGCCCATTTGTCACTCCGGCTCGTTCGCTTTGAGATCGCGCGCCAGCATGCGCTGCGCGATGGCGGGTGGGATGCGCCCGGACGGGAACAGGATCGTCAGTTGATTGCCGCCGTGCGCGATCACGATCCGGCCGGCGGGGTCGAGCCAGACTCGTTGCGGGTCGTCGACATTGGGAATGTTCTTCGTAAACGTCGCGTCGATGGCGAACGGCTCTGCTTCGCCCGGCGTGCGACGCAGGCGCACCGTGCGGCCGGCTTCGTTGAACAGGAACAGCTTGCCTTCCGCTTCGATCAGATATGGCTTCGACCACGAACCGGCCACTTCGGGCGGAAGCGTCCAGAAGACAACGCGGCCATCCTTATCCACGCGGCGAAGCTCGGTCTTGCCGTCGAGATATCGCCCGCCTTCGGCATCGATGCCGATCGGTGTTTCAGTCGGCGCGGTCGACGGCGAGGTGGATGGTGACGTCGACGGTGCGGTGCTGAGCGATGTCGTCGGCTTGAACGGCGCGAACGTGAGTTGTTCGGGCATCTCGCGCACATCGCTGAACATTTCCTCGTCCGGTTTCAGCGGCCGCGTGCCATCTTTTTCGATCACCCAAGCCCCGCCGCTCTTGACGATCGGCCAGTTACTTTCGGTCCAACCGACCGTGCCGCGCTCGACCGGATATTGCCACGCCGGCAGTCGCGGCGTGGCATCGGGCAGCCATGGATCGATGATCAGCGTTGGTCCGCTTGGCAGCGCATCGGGCGTGATCGGATCGTTCGCGCGACGGATCAGCCAGCGCCCGCGCGAATCGCAACCGACCACCTGCCGGAACTGTTCGCGCTCGCTCTTTCGCAGCATCGGCTCCAGATGATTTCCCAGCAACCGTTGCGGGCCGATCACGTCGTTGGTGACGATCCACTCGTCGGAGAAGCCGTCAACCGCGGCGCGATCCGGATCCAGATCGGTCACGACAGCGGGCGGCGCGAGCTCGATCGGCTGGTTCGCGCGTATGCTGATCCACGCCGGCGCCAGCACCGCGCCGGGGGTTGAAGGATCGACGCCGGGCGCGACCACGCCCGATTCCGCCCACAGCAACGCGCCGCCGTCCGCGTATCGCGCGACGACTTTCCCGCGGCCCTCCTGCATGATCAGCCGGCCGAGCATCGGTTGGGATTTCTGGCTCAGCAACTGCTCGATCCTCAATCGCCCTTCCGGCGGCTGATCGTTCGCCAGCTTCTCCAGCAGCGGCCAAACCTGCGGCCCGTAGCGCGTGAGGTCAACGTGTGCGGCTTCGCGCATCCCGCGCTTCGGATCGCTCAACCGCGCGACCAGGTCGGCGATTTTCTTCTCGTCGATCTGGGCCGTATCGCGATCGAGAATGCCGACGCGCACGGACACGAGCTTCGTCTCATCCGTCACGACCTGCAACACGCTGCCATCCAGCAGCGGAACCAGATGCATGACTTGCAGCGGCCAGCCTGCTGCTTCGTCGAGGTGTTGCCACTTTCCGTCGACAAACCGGAACGCGCCGGCGCTGCCCGGCTTGTCGTTGTCGGGCGGAACCCACGCGAGCAAGCCGCGCCGATCCAGCAGGAACTGCGGCAGCGCGTTGAGGGGCTCAGTCGTCGGCGCGGTCGCACGTTGCGTTGTGGCAGTCATCTCCTGGAAGAGTTCGATCGGCCGCGCGTGCGGGCGGAGGATCGAGATCCCGGTATCAGTCGGCACGACGATAGCCGAGTCGCGATCCCGCGGCACCCAGCGCGCGCGGTCCCACGAATACTTTCGCCCCGGCGTGCCGAGCTCGATCCGCCCTTCCAGGTTCACCAGCTCAAAGCGTCCATCGGTGTTGC
>JACMJD010000414.1 GCA_014380825.1 Phycisphaerae bacterium
CGATCGCAATGACGGTGGCCGCCTTCAGATGATGCGCGATCGCCGCCGCGATGCAGCCGCTGCCGGTGCATAGATCGAGCACTCGCGGCGCTTCGAAGCCGGCCTGGTTTCGCGCGAGCTGCATCACGTTTTCGACCAGCGTCTCCGTGTCCGGCCGAGGAATCAACACGTCGGCCGTAACTTCGAATTCCAGATTGAAAAAGTGCGCCCGGCCCGTGAGATATGCGATCGGCTCCTGCTCGCTGGCTCGCTGCACCAGCGCGCGATACGCGTGAAGCTGCTTGTCGCTCAGCACGCGCTCGTAATCCGTGTACAGCTTGATCCGCGGCACGCCCAGCACGTGACTCAGCAACAACTCAGCGGAAAGTCGAGGCGAATCGACATCTTTCCGCGCGAAGAACGGCGTGGTCCATTCGAGCAGTCGCTTCACCGTCCATGGCGCGCCGGATTCAGACATTGGACGGGCGATTCTATTGGATCAGCGAGCGCCTTGGAATTCGTAGACCGGGCCGAGGTTGAGAATTGTTGATAGCTCGTCGAGCGCGTCGCGGCTTTCTAGAAGCAACTTCGGATCGGCCAGGTCTTCGCTCGTAAGCTCATCGCGGTACCGGCGATTGACCCAATCGACCAGCGTCGCGTGCAGCGTTTCCGACCAGAACACGCCGGGGTTGCTGCGATCGATCTCATCATCGGTGAGCACGACGCGCAGTCGCAAACACGCAGGCCCGCCGCCGTTTTGCATGCTTTGGCGGACGTCGACGTAGTGGACGGATGTGATCGTGCCCGCTTCGATCAGATCGTCGATTGCACGACGGACGCGATCGTTCTCGTTGCTTTCGGATGGTGCGATCAGCGATGTCGATCGATCGGGCATCGTCACTAGTTGACTGTTGAACACGTACGATCGAACGGCATCCTCCAGCGGCAACGCGACAGACGCGAATCTTATCCCGCCCGACGCTGGTGATTTCGCAATACCGGGCGCGGCGTATGCATTCTCGTGCAGCAGCATCACGTCACGATTGCCGACCGCGACGACATCATTATGAAAAGCGCCCGCATCGATCGCTTCCGGATTCTGGCGCAGGAACATCACGTGACCTAGATCGAGCTGATGATTCCGCGCGATCGCAGCACTCGCTTCGTATGTTTGCCGCGCCGGAAACTTCTTCGGTCCCGCATCCGCCGCATCGAACGCGCGGCGGCCGTACACGAAGATTTCCAATCCTGGCTCACCGTAACCCCCGCACAACCTCGTGTGATTTGCTGCGCCCTCATCTGAAAAATGACTTGCCGCCGGAAGCGGTGGATGATGCGCGAAACATCTAGCACTCTCGGGAAAGATCGCTTTCAAAATCCGCGATGTAGTTGCCGGCTCGATCGAGCGATGAAACTGGCTGATCAGATTCGCAGGCGTGAAGTGAACTTTGCGATCGGCGCAATCGGCGCTCGGCGAAACGGTGGCCGCGTTTGCCGCCCACATGCTCGACGCACTGCTCACCGCAGCAAGCAGGATCGGATCCTGCTTCGCGACCAATTCGAGAATCTTCGCATCGCTGCCGGAAAACCCGAGTCGCTTCAGTGTCGGAATGTGCGGCCGCTCGTGCGGCGGAAGGACCGCCTGCTTCAATCCCAGGCCGGCCAGCAGCTTCATCTTCGCCAAGCCCTGCAACGCCGCCTGCCGCGGACTGGAGACGCTGAGCTTATTCTTCATCGACGCGACATTGCCGAAACTCAGCCCCGCGTAATTGTGCGTCGGACCGACCAGGCCGTCGAAGTTGATCTCGTGAGCTGAAGGCATTTGTTAACCGCGGATGAACGCAGATGAACGCGGATTGAAAGAAGCCAAATCAATCTGCGTTCATCTGCGTTCATCCGCGGTTCCATCATTCTGAATTCCCGGCGAAAGCGTTTTCGGCATCGCGAGCTTCTCGGTTTCCATCATCGCCACCGGATACGAACAATAATCGGAGGCGAAATACGCACTCGGTCGGTGATTTCCGCTGTCACCCACGCCGCCGAACGGTAGCGCGCTGCTGGCGCCGGTGAGCGGGCGATTGAAGTTGATTACGCCTGCACGAGCTTCGCGATAGAAGCGATTGAACAACGCGTGATCGTCGCTGAACAGACCAGCAGCTAAACCAAAGCGCGTGTTGTTCGCCTCGGCGATCGCTTGATCGAAGTTCTTCACACGGATCAATTGCAGCAGCGGGCCGAAGAACTCGACATCTTCACGATCCTTGTCGCCGCTGACGTCGATGATTCCGGGCGACAGCAGGGTGTGTCGGCCGTTCGCGCTTCTCGCTTCCATCTCGATCAGCGAACCGGCCGCGCGGGATTGGAGATCGGTTTGAGCCTGCAACAATTTCTGCGCTGCGGCTTCGGTGATGACCGGGCCCATGAATGGCTCGGGCGACTGCGTGTACGGACCGACAATTACACGACGCGTCATTTCGACCAGTCGATCGATGAACTTATTTCCGCTCGCGTCCTCCGGAACGATCAACCGGCGCGCGCAACTACACCGCTGACCCGCTGTGACGAAGGCGCTCTGAATCGTCCAGTAAGCGGCGGCTGTCAGATCGGAAACGTTGTGTACGATCAGCGGGTTGTTCCCGCCCATTTCCAGCGCGGCGATCTTGCCCGGATGATCGGCCAGCGCGCGGTTAATCGCGCGGCCGACGGTGAAGCTGCCGGTGAAGAACACGCCATCGATGCCGGGATGAGAAACGAGGTGCGTCCCCGTTTCTTTGGCGCCTTGGACGAGGTTGAGCACTCCCGCCGGTAAACCGGCGGCTACACAAAGCTCGGTCGTTTTCTGCGCCACGCCGGGCGTGAGCTCGCTCGGTTTGAACACAATGGTGTTTCCAGAAAGCAGCGCAGGGACGATGTGACCGTTGGGCAGGTGTCCGGGAAAATTGAACGGGCCCAGTACCGCGACCACGCCGTGCGGTTTGTATCGCGTAGCCATGATCACGCCGGCAGATTCCGTTTGCGATTGGGCGCGGCGCTTGGCCTGGGCTTCGATCGACAGCGCGATCTTGTTGATCATCGCGTCGACTTCGGTGCTCGATTCCCAGCGCGGCTTGCCGGTTTCGCGGCAGATCATCTCGACCAGTTCGGCCTTGTGATCGCGGAGTTGCTGCGCGAAGGCGTTGAGGTAATCGGCGCGTTTCAACAGCGGAAGGTTCGCCCAGTCTTTGCTGGCCGCGCGAGCGGCGAGAATCGCGCGATTCACTTCATCGTTTTTCGCCGCGCGTCCGGACCAGACGATGCCGCCACTCACCGGCTCGTGCGATTGAAGCGCGGGCCCAGTTCCCTCGATCCATTCACCGTTGATGAAGTGCATATCACGTATCACGGGCGTCCCGCCCGTGCCTGCACACTCTGCACGGGCGAGTCGCCCGTGATACAGATTCTATGGCACGACCGACCGGCTCGGCGGAGACGCGCCGGGCGCTTGCATCACCA
>JACMJD010000415.1 GCA_014380825.1 Phycisphaerae bacterium
CGACGTCGGTCGGCCTGATCTCCTCGGCGACAAAGAACGCGCCGAGTTGGCGCATCAACTTTACGAGAGCGTTTTCAACCGACTCGCACCGCTCCCGG
The DNA here is from genome assembly GCA_014380825.1 of Phycisphaerae bacterium. The sequence goes on from JACMJD010000415.1 coordinate 99, forward strand.
ACTTCACGGAGATTTTCCCATCGCATGGCGCGGGCTCGCTATGCGGAAAAGCAATCGGCTCGCGCCGATCTTCATCGCTGGGATTCGAACGCAAATTCAACGTCTCGATGCGCGTAAAGCCCGAAGCGGAATGGGCGCAGAACTTGTTGAAGGGCATGCCGCTCGCGCCGCCGTATTTCAAGCGGATGAAGCGGATCAACAAGGAAGGTCCGGCGATTTTGGGTGCGAATCTCCCGGGGAACAAACCGATTCCCGTGCGCGAGCTCTCCGCCGCTTGCGGCGTCGCAGACCAAGCAACGCGAATCGCTGCATCTGCGACGCCGCCCTTCGACGGTGCTCAGGGCATGCAAGCGGCGAAAGCGCCGATCATCCTCGACGCGCGTCCGAAAGAAGCATTCGCATCCGCTCACATCCCCGGCTCGATCAGCATTCCCATCGGTCCGCAGCTCGCGAACTGGGCGGGTTGGGTGTTGCCGGACGATCAGCCCATCGTACTTGTGGTCGCCGACAAGGAAGATCTGCGCGAGGCGATCACGCAGCTCATCCGCGTCGGATTCGATCGCATCGACGGCTATCTCGAAGGCGGCATCGACGCGTGGCAGAACGCGGGATTTCCAATCGCGCATCTCGCAACGATTTCCGTACACGAACTGGATGCGAAATTGAAATCGAGCTCCCCGCCCGCCCTGCTCGACATCCGCACGGACGGCGAATGGGAATCCGGCCACATCGAATCGGCCAAGCATATTCAAGCCGGGTTGGTCGCGCAGCACCTTGGCGATCTGCCGCGCGATCGCGAGCTGACGATCATCTGCGGCAGCGGATATCGAAGCTCGATCGTCGGATCGATCCTGCTGCGCGCCGGCATGAAAAACGTGACCAGCCTGCTCGGCGGGATGGGCGCGTATCAGACCGCGGGGTTACTCAAACCGAAACCAGTTCCAGCATAGCCAGCATTGCCGTGGCATGGGCGTGTCGCCCGTGCACTCGTCGCGGCGACCGCGCGCGGGCGAGACGCACACGCCACGGTGAGTAACGTGCATTTGCTATGGTTTGGTCGTCGGCGCCGTCGTCGCGCCGCCCTGCTTTTCATGCCACGCCTTCAGCACCGCCTGCTCTTTTTCCGGTTTGATCCCCGCTCGCCACTTCCAGTTTTCTGGCCGCGTCTTCGCCCAGTCGAGCGTGACTTTTGCGGTGTCCGCCAGCGGACGGAATTTCAATCCGTGCTGCACGGCCTTATCGATGCTCACCTGTGAGAACCCGAGCATCTCCGGGCTGCTGCCGACCCACACCGGCATTTCCATCCACGCGCCGACTTGCTGCTGCTCGAGGAACGCTTCATCCACCCACGTGAACTTCGAGTCGTTGCTGACGACCGATTTGATCCCGTACAACAACCCGCCCATCGGAAGCGGCTTGTACGGTCCCGTCGCGTTGTAAATTCCGTGATGGCCGTCTTCGCAGACTTTCACGCACCATTCGCCAAGGTCGCGGGCGTCGATGAACTGCGTGACATCGTTCGGCGTACCCGGCGCAAGAATCTCGCCGCCCTTGTCGATTCGCACGGGCCAGTAGGTGAAGCGATCGGAATAATCACCCGCGCCGACGATCAGGCCCGGCCGAATCACCGTCCCGCGATCGCCGAACGCATCCATCATAATTTTTTCACAGCGCGCTTTGGTGTTGCCGTACAACTCCATGTTCTTCGTCTTCTCATCCGTCCCATCCGGCCACGGCAGCACGTCGGCCGTCTCGTCCTTGCCGGGCTTGCGGAAGCTGTCCATCGGATAGACCGAGATCGAGCTGGTAAACACGTAGTGCCCAACCTTGCCCTTGAGCACCTCGGTGCTCTTGCGCATCCACGACGCGGTGTTGGCCGACGTGTCGATTGCCGCGTCCCACGTCTTGCCTTCGAGCGCGGCGTAGTCGTCCTTGTCGCGATCGCCGTGCAGCTTTTCGACTTCGGGGAACAATTCCTTCTTCGTCTTACCGCGATTGAAGAGCGTGATCGTGTGCCCCTGCTTCTGCGCGTATCGCACAATCTCCGGCCCGAGAAACGCGGTGCCGCCGAGGATCAAAATTTTCATGTCGAGTGCCTTTCACTGCGTTCGACCGACGTCTACCGAACTTCAAAAGCAATATCATGCGGAGCGGTACGCCGCGAAGCATCTAGCTTCACATCGGGGGCCAGATCCTTCGCGGGGTACCGCTCAGGATGACATCGCTCGTTGACCAGCATGCAATGCCTCTTAGAAAGTTACGGCGTTCGATGATGTTGCGGATATGATTTGAACATCATGCGTTCCCCACCCGCCTGGCCGGTCGCGGTTGTTTTATTTGTTGCCTTCCTGGCGGGCGCGCAGACGACGCAAACCGCTCCAACGCCGCGCGCTACGACCGTTTCGACCGCACCTGTCGAGATGGATCGCGACACACTCGCGACGATCTACGCACGCGAACTTGGCGACAAATACGATCCCGCCAAGCTCGATTCGCTGATCGATGCGCATCGGCTGATCGAAGACTATTTCGCCAACCCACCTGAACGCAAATCCATCGTCACGCGACTGGTCGACACGAAAATCGATCCCAACATCCTGGGCCGACTCACGCGCGTGCGGATGCATTGGATGGAACTGACGCCCGGCGTCTACTACATCAACGAGCGCGTCGGGCCGCACGCGGTCAAATATTTTCTCGGCATCCCAAAGAACTACGATCGCACCAAACCCTGGCCGCTGGTGATCAAGCTGCCCGCCGCCGACGCGTTCGTCAAAGAACCGCGGCCCGTCGCCGATCAGGTCGTTATCTTCTACCGCGATTGGATGGCCGACGAGGTGAAGCGCCACCCCGACGCTGTCGTCGTCATGCCGCTTTTGAATCTCGACGAGCTCTACGGCCCCAGCTACGCCGGCATGTTTACCGTGATCCAGCCGATGCAGCACGTGGCCGATCGCGTCAACATCGACCCCGCGCGCGTGTACCTCATCGGCCATTCGATGTCCGCACACGCGGTGTGGAACCTGGCGCTGCATTACCCGATGTATTTCGCCGCCATCAACGCGCTGGCCGGGGGCGCGAGCCAGGATTGGCAGCGCCTGCGAATGATGAACCTCCGCAACGTGGCCGCGATCGTCTGGCACGATTTCAACGACGAAATCATCAAGGTGCAGCGCTCGCGCGACCTGGTGAAAATCATGCGGCAGATGAAGTTCGACGTCGACTACACCGAGACGAAAAAGATCGGCCACGTGCCGACGGATGAGATCACCGCCAACGGTTACGAGAAGATGTTCTCGCGCATCCGCACGCTGTATCCCGAACGCATCACGCACCAGAGCAATAGGCCCGATTCAATCTTCAACCGCCAGGACTGGATGCAGATCTATCAACCCCTGAACGCCGGCGACGAGAACTGGCACATCGTCAGCCGAGGCCGCGGGCATTTCGTGGTGTACAGCAACACGTTCAAGGTCGATGCGACGCGCGATCACAACCGCATCGATGCCACCACCGACAACGTCGCGTCGCTGCGGTTTTGTTTGAACGACCAGATGGTGGACTTCAGCAAACCGGTGACCGTGAACGTGAACCGCAAAGGCGTGTTCGAAGCGATGGTCACGCCGAGCGTGGAGGGGATGCTGAAGGATCAACTCTTCATCGGCCGCGGCTGGAGATACTTCACGGGGATTGTGGATGTGGAGCTCGGGCCCAAACCGGTGACGCAGCCTTCAACGAAACGGTAGCTGATTCTATTCGTGGCATGGGCGTCCCGCCCGCGCACAAGCGGCTCGAGCCGCGAGCGTGCGGGCGAGACGCCCACGCCACGTGTCAGAAATACTGCATGCTGATCGTCAGCGTCTTCCCTTCAGGCGGAAGCTCGAAGATCGATTCGCTGAACTTCGCGGCGCGGAATCTTGGCTTGGGATTATTGGTGACGGCGTAACCCTCACTGGGGATGCCGACCAGGTTCGTGTCCATCTTGTTGTTGTTGTTCTCATCGTGCAGGGCCGACGCACCGTATTTGCCGGGCGGGAGCTCGCAGGTGAATTCGAGCGTGTCGGCATCGACCGCACGCACCTGCCAGTTCTTCGCGAGCTTGCTGCTGCTGGGAAATCCCTTTTCCGAATCGAACACGCCGTAGATCAACTGGCCTTTGTGACTGCGGAGATCGACAACTTTGATCGTGAGCTTTGCGAGTGCGGGATTCGTCGTGGGTTCGGCGGAAGAATTTTGCCGCAAAGGCACGAAGGACACGAAGAGAAATGCGAAGGCGAAAACGAAGGAAGAAGTACGGAACATTTCTTAACTCTTTCTTGATTTCCTTCGTGCCCTTCGTGCCTTCGTGGCAGAAATTCGCTTTCACACCTTCCGCAGCAGCAGACACGCATTGTGCCCGCCGAAGCCGAAGCTGTTGCTCATGGCGTAGCTGACCTTCAAGTCACGCGCTTTGTTCGGCACGTAATCCAGGTCGCAGCCTTCATCGGGATGCTCGAGATTGATCGTCGGCGGGATGAGGTTTCGGTTGATCGTCATGGCCGCGACGACCGCTTCGACGCCGCCGCTGGCGCCGAGCAGGTGGCCGAGCGCGCTCTTGGTCGAGCTGATCGCCAGCTTTTTCGCGTGCGCGCCAAAGCTCGTCTTGAGCGCTTTCGTTTCGGCCAGGTCACCCAAGGGCGTGCTGGTGCCGTGGGCGTTGACGTAATCGACGACGTTGGGCGACACCGCGGCGTCGCGAAATGCCGCGTTCATCGCGATGGCCGCGCCCGTGCCTTCTTCGTGCGGCGCGGTGATGTGAAACGCATCGGCGCTCTGGCCGTATCCGACCAGCTCCGCGTACATCCGCGCGCCGCGGCGCTTGGCGTATTCAAACTCTTCCAGGACGACCACGCCCGCGCCTTCGGACATCACGAAACCGTCGCGTTCCTTATCCCACGGCCGGCTGGCGCGCTGCGGCTCATCATTTCGCGTCGACAGCGCCCGCGCCGCGACGAAGCTGGCCATGCCCATGGCCGATAGCGCGGCCTCGGACCCGCCGGCGATCATCACGTCCGCGTAATCGTGCTGAATCATTCGTCCGGCGTCACCGATCGCGTTCGATCCCGTCGCGCACGCCGTGGCGATCGCGCTGTTCGGGCCCTGGAGATGGAATAGGATTGAAACGTTGCCGGCCGCGGCGTTGGCCATCAGGCGCGGAACTGTGAACGGGCTGACGCGTCCGACTCCGCGCTCCCGCAGGATCGCGTTCTGCTCTTCGATGGTTTCGATTCCGCCGATGCCGCTGCCGATAATTACGCCACAGCGAAGCGGATCAGTCTTCGTGAAATCCAGCCCGCTGTCCTTCACCGCGTTGATCGATGCGGCCATGCCGAACTGCGCGAAGCGGTCGAGTCGCTTGGCTTCGCGGACGTCGATCCCGTATTTGGAGATGTCGAAACTGGTGCATTCGCCGCCGATGCGCACGGGGTATTTGCTGCAATCCCAGCGCGTGATCGCGCCGATGCCGCTCTTGCCGGCGCAGAGGCTCTCCCACATCGCATCGACGGTTTCACCCATCGACGTGATCACCCCAAGGCCCGTGATGACAACGCGGCGTTTCATGTAGAGAAGTTGCCAGTTAACAGTTGCCAGTTGCCAGTAACAGCCGTTGCCTTGCCGGCAACTGACAACTGACAACTGGCAACGTCTTACTTCGCCGAATGCTCTTTGATGTAGTCGATCGCCTGGCCGACGGTCTGGATCTTCTCCGCTTCTTCGTCGGGAATGGACAGCTCGAATTCGTCTTCGAATTCCATCACCAGCTCAACCGTGTCGAGTGAATCGGCGTTCAAATCATTGATGAAGTGCGTTTCGCGCGTGATCTCGCTCTTCTCGACGCCCATCTGTTCACTGACGATCTCGATGACCTTGGTCTCGATGTCTTCCATATTGTTGTCCTAACCCTGATTTTGCGAAACGCGTCGGTTTACTCACCCGACCTCGTGCTCGATCTTCTCTCCTGCGACTCTCTTGCGACATGGACCACGCGGCCCGAAGCGTCGGATGATATCGGTCACTAATTCTTTTGCAAATCGCCGCTACGTCGAGCGATCACATCGCCATACCGCCGTCAACACAGATGACTTGGCCTGTCAAATACGCGGCATCGTCGGAACACAGGAACGCGACGGCGGCGGCGATCTCTTTTGGCTCGCCAAACCGCTTCAGCGGGATCAGCGCCTTGGCGCCTTCCTTAATCTTGTCGTTCAGCGATTCGGTCATGTCGGTGGTGATGAAGCCCGGTGCGATGACGTTACACGTGACGCCCTTGCCGGCCAGTTCGCGCGCGACAGATTTCGACAGTCCGATTAAACCCGCTTTGCTTGCCGAGTAATTCGCCTGACCGGCGTTTCCAATCACGCCGGAAACTGAACCGATATTGATGATGCGACCGGACTTGGATCGCATGATGTATCGAGCGGCCGCGCGCGTGGCGACGAACGCGCTCTTGAGATTCGTATTGATCACGTCGTCGAAATCCGCGTCGTCCATTCGCAGGAACAAACCGTCTTTGGTGATGCCGGCGTTGTTCACCAGCGCATCAAGGCGACCGTGCTTCTCCGCAAGGCCATCGATGATTTCCGCCAGAGCCTTCGCGTCCGCGATATCGCAGACGGACGGCTCGGCGCTGCCACCCCCAGGTTCACCGCTGTCGCGAATTTGCGCACAAAGCTCCTGCAACTTGTCCGCGTTGCGAGCCATCGCGATGACGTGAAAACCGTCCTTGGCCAGACGTCGCACGATCGCTTCGCCGATGCCGCGCGATCCGCCGGTGACGATGGCTACTTTCTTTTCGGTCATCAAACATCCTTGTATCACGGGCGTCTCGCCCGTGCTTTCGGCTGAGGCACGGGCGAGACGCCCGTGATACCAGTCAGCCGTTCAACGCCTCGGCCGTCGCGAACGAATCTACGGGCAACCGTCGACTGATCTTCTTGAGCAACCCCGTCAACACACGGCCCGGCGCCAGCTCGATCCATCGGGCATCGCCTTGCGCGACAAGCGACTGCATCGTCTGTTCCCAGCGAACCGGTTTCACGATCTGATCGATCAGCAGCTTCTTAATCGACGCGACATCGCCATGCGCCTGCGCCGTCACGTTCGAATAAACCGTCTTCCGCACCGGCTGAATCGACGCGTTCGCCAATTCGCGAGACATTCGATCCGCGCCCGGCTGCATCAACGGGCTGTGAAACGCGCCGGCCACTTTCAGCGGTATTGCTTTGTAGCCTGCGCCTTCGCCGGCTCTCGTGAGTCGCTCGCACGCCGCGTTCGATCCGCTGACGACGACTTGGCCCGGCGCGTTGAAGTTTGCCGGAACGAGCACTTCGCCGTTCGCGTTCTCCTCACACAGCTTCGTCACGGCCGCTTCGTCGGCGCCCATGATCGCGACCATCCCGCTGGGCGACGCGACGGCCGCATCCTGCATCGCGCGACCGCGGGCCGCCACCAGCTTCAATCCAGTCTCGAAATCAAACGCGCCGCCAAGGTGCAGTGCGGTGTATTCGCCCAGGCTTAATCCTGCGTACGCGGTGATGGTTTCCGGCTCGATCTTTCCAGCAGCTTTCGCAGCTTCGAATGCAGCGATGCTCGTAACGTAAATCGCCGGCTGGGCGATATCCGTCTGATTCAGTTTCTCCTCCGGCCCGTTGAAGCAGAGGCTCGCGAGGTCGAATCCGATGATCTGATTCGCGCGATCGAACACATCCTTCGCCGCGGGCGACGCGTCGTGGAAATCTTTCCCCATGCCAACCACTTGCGCGCCTTGGCCGGGGCAGAGGATGTAGGTCTTGTTGCTCATTTCCGTGGCATGGGCGCCTCGCCCATGCATTCAATAAAACTGCGCAAGGGCGAGGCGCCCATGCCACGCAATTTCACATTCTTACGACAGCATTCGCCCACGTGAGGCCGGCGCCGAAGGCGACGAAGATCACCACTTCGCCCTGCTTCAGCTTGCCGCCGCGCACCGCTTCGTCCAGCGCG
>JACMJD010000416.1 GCA_014380825.1 Phycisphaerae bacterium
CGATCGGGGCGCCGGTGTCCGAGACGCCCAGGTCAACCTGGTCGCGCATCCCGCCGCCCGGGCCACCGCCACCCATTTCGGCCTTGAGCGCTTCGACCTGATCGGCCTTGAACATCAGCCGTGGGCCGTCGCGGAATTCGCGCAGGCGGCCTTCGCGGGCGAGCTGCTTGATCTCTTCTTCGTTCTTGCCCAACGCGGTCTTGGCCTCGTCGAGCGTGTAAAACATTTTTGCCATCATGATGAAGGCTCCTGGTTGCTGATCAAGTTGAACGACTTATCGCTACCTAGTTATCCCTACCTACCTGTCGCTGTTCGGCGCTTCCGGCGACGCTGGCGGCCGTTTCTGGTCGGCCGCTCGAACGTCCGCCTGTTCCTTTTCCACCAGCGCTTTGACCTCCGCGGGTGAAGGCGTCGCGGTGTTGTAATTGTTCAGACGTCGATCGTACCGGAATGATCGCGCGGCGATCAATCGGAAGTTGTGTTCGCCGGGGAACATCTGGTACGCGCAGATGGTCTGGGCGTCGACGTCCATGATGTAGCAGCCGTAGAAGTTCTGCCCGAACTGTGCCGGCACGACGAACACGCCCGCCCCGCCACCGATCGCCGCCTGACCGTTCTGGCCGTACGCTGCGGGGATCATGCTTGGGAATTTGCTGTCGTTCTTCGTGAACAATGCCAGCGCGATTAAGCAGAGCGCGACCGCGTTGACAAACAATGCCAGGCTGAGCTTGTTGTAGCGTTGAGAACGACGCATGCGGACATTCAGGTTGGACGGCTTCGTAACATACTCGCAACAACTGCGCCAGCTTAAGTATACGCGCATCCGCGAAACCGCTGCAAGTTTAACTTTCGTCCGGATCATGGGTTTGTTGAAACGGGAGGACTGGATTGGTGCGCGAGATTCGGGAGGCGTAAACTGCGAGATCGCGATCAGAATCCCACAGGACCGGGAAAAGCACATCAAAATGAACCTCAAATCCGCTACCGTCGTCATCGCGCTTCTCCTCAATTCGTTCGTCAGCGCTCAGACCACCGCGCCCGCAACGGCACCCGCCACCGCGCCGTCGACCGAGCAATCCGGGCCCGTCATCGGTCAATGCATGGTCATGGAACCGCTCGGTCGCGGTGGCCGGACCGTGACCGTCGTCGATCCAATCGAAGCTGCTCTCGTCGCCGGAACCTGGCAGCCGCCGAAGGTGGATGAAGCTGTCACGGGTTTCGATGGACGCGAACACAAATGGCGCGTGATCGAAGCCAAGGAAAACACATACGCCGACGAAGCGCTGCAAGGTGGCTGGGCGTATCTGCCGATCGAATCGCCCGATGAGCGCATCGTGATGCTGGCGGCATCCGGTCAAGCGCTCGCGTACGTGAACGGCGAACCACGCGGCGGCGATGTCTACGAACTCGGTTTCGTTCGTCTGCCGATCCTGCTCCGCGCGGGCACGAATCATCTGCTGTTCGTGTGTGCGCGCGGACGACTGCGCGTCGAGATCGCTAAGCCGCGCAGCGGCCTGATGGTGGAGACTGCCGACGCGACGTTGCCGGATTTCTTGAGCGGCACGAGCGACAAGCAACCGGTCGGCGCGCTGGTCGTCAACGCCACGACGCAACCGATCACGCCCGCGATCGGCGGGAACCGAGGCGAGCGCCAGACGATCCCGCCGCTCTCGGTTCGCAAAATCCGCTCGACCGTTGAGTATCGCGGGCAGGAAGGATCGAAGTTCGATTCCTTGTTCACCGTCGCGTCCGAAACCGATGCGACGATGGCCGATTCGCAAAGCTTCAGCTACCGCGTGCTCGCGCCAGGCTCGGCGTATAAGCGGACGTTCATCAGCGATATCGATGACAGCGTGCAATACTTCGCGGTGCTGCCGCAAATCAAACCGACGTCGACGACGCCGGCGGAGAAACCGGCACTGATCCTCTCGCTGCACGGCGCATCCGTCGAAGCGACTTCTCAAGCCGGCGCGTACGCGCCGAAGAGCTGGGCGCACATCGTCTGCCCGACCAACCGTCGGCCGTACGGATTCGACTGGGAAGACTGGGGCCGGCTGGATGCGATGGAAGTTCTGCGAATCGCACAGACGACCTGCGACACCGACCCAACCCGCGTCTACCTCACCGGCCATTCGATGGGCGGTCACGGTGTATGGCAACTCGGATCGCTCTACCCAGATCGCTTCGCCGCGATCGGAGTGAGCGCCGGCTGGCTGAGTTTCGCGAGCTATCGTTCGGCGCCACCGACGACCGAGTCGTCGACAGCGCCCGCGAGCGCGCCGTCGACTCAACCGACCAGCACAACCGAAATCTTCCGTCGCGCCGGCAACAGCTCCGACACGCAGTCCTTCATGTCCAATCTCGCGCGCGATGGCGTCTACATCCTGCACGGCATCGACGACGACAACGTCCCGTTCGCGCAGGCGCAGCAGGCGCTGAAAATCCTCGAGACGTTCCATTACGACTTCCAGATGCACGCCCAACCCAAGGCCGGTCACTGGTGGGACGCATCCGATGAACCCGGCACGGACTGCGTCGACTGGGCACCGATGTTCGACATGTTCGCGCGGCATCGATTGCCAAAGAGCGACGAAATCCGCGACATCGATTTTCGCACGGTCAACCCGGCCATCTCCTCGCGCGACAGTTGGGTGGCGATCGATGCGCAGATTCGTCCGCTGTCGATCAGTCGCGTGCAGATGCGCTGCGATCCGCACAGCGCGCGATTCGTTGGCACGACCGAGAACGTCGCGCGACTGTGGATCGATCTGCGACGCCTGCCGGCGAGCGAAACCGCGCCGACCGTGAAGATCGACGATCAAATCATCAAGCTCGACCGCGACACGGACGCCTGGCTCTATCGCGACGGCGACACTTGGAATTCCGGCCCCGCGCCCACGCCGGCGATGAAGAACGCTTCGCGCTCCGGCCCGTTCAAACTCGCTTTCAACAACCACATGGTTTTCGTCTACGGCACCCTCGGCACCGCCGAAGAGAATGCCGCCGCCTTCAACAAGGCGCGATACGACGCCGAAACCTGGTGGTATCGCGGCAACGGCGCCGTCGACGTCGTCCCCGACACGGATGCAAGCTGGCGTCAAGGCGACCGCAACGTCATCCTCTACGGCAACGCCGACACCAACGGCGCCTGGGCCACGCTGCTCAACGACAGCCCGATCCAGGTGAATCGCGGCAAAGTAAAAATCGGCGACCGAGAAGAAACCGGCGACGGCTTGGCCGCGATGTTTCTCCGTCCTCATCCGACAAGCCCCACCGCGCTGGTGGCCGCGATCGCGGGAACGGGCCCAACTGGCATGCGTTTGACGAACCGAATCCCCATCTTCGTCTCCGGCGCCGGCCTGCCGGATTGGTTCGTCATCGACGCCGCAGCGATCAATCGCGGCACGCGCGCCGCCCGCGGCGCGGGATATTTCGACAACCATTGGAAACTCTCGCCCGCCGACACCGCATGGAACCCTGCGACGCCGTAACGGCGTTGACGGCGATCCTTTTGGTTCGTTTTGCACAATTGACATCGCGTTTCGCATTCGAACCGGCGACGCTTTGGGTTCGTTTTGCACAATTGATACCGCGTTTCGCATTCGAACCCGGCGACAATGGATCGCAACCATCGGCCGGGCCGAGAGTTGGAAACACCGCATCGCAAATGGCTTTTGGGTTCGCTCTGGCAATTTCACAATGTGCATCTGGGCTCCCGTGAACGACCTCAGGCGACGGCTAAAAAATGCTCGTCCACATATACTGAGCGCGTTGCCCTTTTGAGGCATCTGGCGCGCAGCGCAACAGAGGCGATCGCTATTTCCAATTGCAATCTGCGATGCAATTTTCTTATTTTTGGTTTTCGCGCGTTGCGCGCCTGAAGACCTTGCCGCGCAGCGCAACCTCCGCGTACCGACCTAGCGAGTCTGGGAGATTGCGGACTTGGTTGCGTTGCTCGATTAGAATCGCGGAGGTGCGCCGCCGACTGTTCACGCTCGCCGCCGCGATCTCGTTGCTCCTATGCCTCGTAACGGTTGGGCTGTGGGTGCGGAGCTATTGGGCAGCAGACTTTGCGGGACGGTACGACGGCCGAGGCGGTGCTTCCGGCATCAACCTCGTTAGTGGAAGTATCCACGTATGGCACCAACCAAGCGGATTCGGACTAGCAACCGGATCTTACTACCGTCGCGATACACCTGAACGGTGGCGAAGCGACAGCACATTCGCCGCAATCCTCAACAACAAGCCGGAGCCTAGTTATGCAACGTTTCCTCACTGGCTCCCCGCGATCCTCTTCGCCATCGCGCCCACGTACTGGTTCTTCGCTCCTCACCGTCGTCGCGCCAAGCGACGCAAGCTCGGCCTCTGCCCGACCTGCGGCTACGACCTGCGAGCCTCGCCCGATCGTTGCCCGGAATGCGGCGCGGTGCCCGAAAATTTATTGATTTCAAACTGACCCACTACCGAGAAATGGCCTTACTTGTTAATCCGCCCGAACTTCCATACACTGCTGGGCTTCGCTGCTCATGCCCGAGGTAAGGGGAATTGAGCTTGAGCGGACGGAAGTCTTTTCGCGAATTACACTTAGCTACGCATCTTCAATCGATCTTTGGAGCTGAATCGTCCGATGGCCCGCACCCCCTTTGTCGCCGGAAACTGGAAGATGAACCTTACCAAGGCCGCCGCCATTGAATTGGCGCGGGGCGTGGCCAAGGGTTTGACACAGTCCAACGTGGAAGTCGGTGTCGCGCCGGCGTTCGTTCATCTGGACGCGGTCGGACAGACGATCGCCGGGTCGAAATTGCTGCTGGGCGCGCAGGATTGTTGGTACGAAAAGAACGGCGCATTCACCGGCGAGATCAGCACGGAAATGCTCCTCGATCTGGGCGTACGATTCTGTCTGGCCGGTCATAGTGAACGTCGTCATGTGATTAAGGAACCGAGCGAGCTGGTCGCGAAGAAAGCCGGCGCGATTTATGGCGCTGGGCTGACGCTCATTCACTGCGTTGGCGAGAAGCTCGACGAGCGCGACGCGAACCAGACGCTGGCCGTCGTGCAGAAGCAGCTTGATGAACTGAACGCCGGCACGATCAACGATCCGCGTCGGCTGGTGATCGCGTACGAACCCGTCTGGGCGATCGGCACGGGCCGAAACGCGACCGACGCGCAGGCGCAGGAAGTTCATGCGTATATTCGTTCGTCGATCGCGAAAAAGTGGAACGCCGACTTCGCCGACGCCGTCCGAATCCAATACGGCGGAAGCATGAAGCCGGACAACGCAAAAGGTTTGCTCGCACAAAAAGACATCGGCGGCGGACTCATCGGCGGCGCAGCGCTCAAGGCCGACAGCTTTCTGGCGATCGTAAATGCAACAGAGAGAGGGTAGAGGGTGGAGGTTAGAGGTCAGGTAACAATTGCTTTTGCCTGACCTCTGACCTCTGACCTCTGATCTCTAGGAGTTTCTGAAGTGAACATTCTTCTCTACACGTGCATCACGCTTCTCGTCGCGATCTCCTTGATCTTGATCCTGCTGGTCCTGATCCAAAAAGGTCGCGGCGGTGGGCTGGCCAGCGCGTTTGGCGGTGTCGGTGGACACACGGCGTTTGGTTCCAAGACCGGTGACGTGCTCACCTGGGCGACCAGCATCGTGTTCGGCGTGTTCCTGATTCTCTCGATCATTACCGGCGTGGTGTTTGAACGCGTGAACCTCGCAAGCCGGGCCGGTCGCGCGGCAACGGCGGCGCAGACCACCGGCGCGGGCGGAACAAACGAGAGCGCGCCAATCGACGCGTCTGAGCAAACGCCCGCACCCGCGCCGA
>JACMJD010000417.1 GCA_014380825.1 Phycisphaerae bacterium
AACGGCAGCGGCAAGCACAACAACTGGTCGATGGCGACCGACACCGGCGAGAACCTGCTGAATCCCGGCGATGATCCGCACAGCAATGCGCAGTTCCTGGTCTTCTGCACGGCCGTTATTCGCGCGGTGAGCCGGTACAGCGAATTGCTTCGTCTTTCGATTGCGTCGGCGCATAACGACCACCGCCTCGGCGCGAACGAAGCTCCGCCGGCGATTATCTCCGTGTTCCTCGGCGATCAGCTCAATGACATCTTCGAGCAGCTCGAGAAAGGCGCCGCCACCAGCAGCAAGCGCGGCGGGACGTTCGACACCGGCGTGCTCGTCATCCCCCCACTGCCGAAGGAAGCGGGCGACCGCAATCGCACGAGCCCGTTTGCGTTTACCGGAAACAAGTTCGAATTTCGCGCAGTCGGTTCCAGCCAGAACATCGCCGGACCGAACACGATCCTCAACACGATCGTGGCCGAATCGCTCGACCACATGGCGAGCAAGCTTGAGAGCGACATCAGCGGCGGTAAGCAATTGCTTCTTGCCGTGCAGGAACTGTTGCCGCCGATTATCAAGGAAAGCAAAAAGGTCATCTTTAATGGCGACGGCTACAGCGAAGAATGGCACAAGGAAGCCGAAAAGCGCGGCCTGCCGAACCTTCGCAACACGGTGGACTGTTTGCCCGTTGCGCTGAAGAAGGAGAACGTCGAGCTGCTGACAAAGTACAAGGTCTACAGTGAGCGAGAGCTCGTCAGCCGCCACAACATCCAGGCCGAGGCGTATGTGAAGACGGTGCAGATGGAAGGGAACACAGCGCTGATGATGGCCAGGACGATGATCCTGCCCGCGGCGTTGCGTTACCAGCGCGAGGTTGGCGAATCGATCGCTGCCGCCAAGAACGCCGGCGCCGCGCAGCCCGCAGGGCTGGAATTGTTCGGTGTGCTTGTCAGCACCATCAACGACCTAACCCGCGCGATCAGCGCATTAGACAAGGCCCTATCGCATCACGCCACCGGCAGCGCCGTCGCCCACGCCGCGAACGCGCGTGAACAAATTCTGCCCGCGATGATCGAGCTGCGCAAACACGCCGATAAGCTCGAGACGATGATCGCCGACGACCTGTGGCCGTTACCGACGTATCGCGAGATGCTGTTCATCAAGTAGTTCAGCAGTCAGACAATCAATCCAAAAAAGGACAGCCCCGGCCTTCAGGCCGGGGTTCTCTTTTTGTACGATCCCGTCTACATGCCGCTCTTCTTCCTTGCATTCGTTTTCACCCTGCTCGAGCCGCGCTCCACAACCCTTCAATCCTGGGGCACCGAATCGCTCCAATCCATCGAGCAAAACTTCGCGCTTCCCGCGCCGAACCAAGGTCGATACCGCGAGAAAATGGGCTCCAACCAAATCTGCTACGCCTGGCCGCTCGGGGTGCAACTGTCGGCACTCACCGCGGCCGCGTCGATGGACGAGCGATACGCGCCGCGCCTTCGCCAGATGATCGATGCGATGGATTCGTACTGGCGGATCGATGACAACAAACTTGGCGGCTACGACGCATCATCCGGCAACACGGGCGCACTCGACCGCTACTACGACGACAACGCCTGGCTGGTCCTCGGCCTGGTCGAGGCGTATCGCGTGACGAAGGATCCAGCCGACCTGCGACGCGCCGAAGCAACGCTGCGATTCACCCTCTCCGGCGAAGACGACACCCTCGGCGGCGGTATCTGGTGGCATGAGATCAACCGCAAATCCAAAAACACGTGCAGCACCGGCCCTGCGATCGTCGCGTGCCTTGCCGTCGATTCGATTACGGGAAAGCCGGATCACCTCAAGACCGCCAGCCGACTCCACGACTGGACCGACGCCAATCTCCGCGACAACGTCGGCGACGGTTTGTACTTCGATAATCTCAACCTTGATCGCACGCTTGGCCAAGCCAAGTGGTCGTACAACACCGCGCTAATGATCCGAGCCAAGTGCATGCTCTTCGACGCAACGCGCGAGCAGAAATATCTGGACGATGCCGAGCATCTCGCGACTGCCGCGAAAAAGCACTGGGCGAACAATGACACCGGTGTCATCGCCGACGATTCGCAATTCGCACACCTTTTGGCCGAAGCGTTCCTGGAATTGGCCGCGCGACTGCCCGACGAGACCGCGTGCGATGAATGGCGAGAAACCGTCTGGCGATCGCTCGAATTCGTGCATGATCGCAACGTCGACGCCGCCGGCATGCATCCGAAACGGTGGGAAGCGGAGCCGCGCGAACCCGTCACAACTCCTGAACTAATCTGGCAGGCCAGCGCCGCCCGCGCATACTGGCGCGCGGCCCGAGCGTTAAACAAATGACTATCGGCACGGACAAGCGAACTCTCGATGGACGGGCGATCATGACGATCGCGGCTATGCTCGCCCTCGCGATTATTTATCTTCGCTGGCAAGGCCGCGTGTGGTGGTGCCAGCAAGGCGATTGGTCGCCGATCTCGTTCGTGGTGAATTCGCCGCACAATTCGCAGCATGTGTTCGATGCGTACAGCCTCTCGCACATGCTGCACGGCCTGCTGTTTTACGGATTCTTCTGGCTCTTCCGAAAACGCATGCCCTTCCGCTGGCGCCTCGTCGCGGCCACCGCGGTGGAGATTGGGTGGGAGCTGCTCGAAAACTCGCCGATCATCATCAACCGCTATCGCACCGCGACGATGTCGCTCGGATACGAAGGCGATTCAATCATCAACTCGCTCGGCGACATGGTGAGCTACCTGATCGGCTTCTACATCGCCGCCAAAGTCGGCTTGAAGTGGTCGATCGCGATATTCCTGGTCGTTGACTTGGCCATGCTATGGTGGATCCGCGACAACCTCGCGCTGAACGTCCTGATGCTGCTCTGGCCCATCGACGCCATCCGCAAATGGCAGGCGGGTGGGTGATGGCGCGGGAGCGACAGCCAGTTCGAATCGAATTCGACTCGCCTGGGCTCGACGCGAGCTGGACGATGCAAGCCAATGCGCATCAGTTGTCTAGCATTTCAGTTTGCGATCCCGTCACCCGTGCGACGACGACGTTCGACGCTCTAGGAAAACACCAGGTCTCGGCCGATCCGCTCGATTTTCTTCGACAGCTTGAACGCAGGGTACGAGCAGAACCGATTCAACGATTCCGATCGCTCGGGTTTCTCAGCTACGACCTCAGCCGACTCTTCGAACCCGAAAGAATGGTCGATTGCCGCGCGTCGGGCACGAACCTTCCACTTTTCGCGTTCACCGCGCACTCGATGCCGACCAGTCACTTGCCCGCATTGCTCGAATACGACCGCGCGATGCCGGCATCGGAATATGCGGTTAGATCCACGTTCACTCGTACCGCATACGTCGACGCAGTTCGGCGCGTACTCGATTACATCCGCGCTGGCGATGTGTATCAGGTCAACGTCTCGCAGCGATTCACCGTGCCACTGACCGCGCAACCGTACGAAATTTATTGCCGGCTGTTGGAACGTTCGCCCGCCCCGTACGCGGCGTACCTTGATTTCGCCGACTTCGCACTCATCTCGAATTCCCCTGAGTTATTGTTCAAAGTCACGCCCGATCGAAAGATCATCACCCGCCCAATCAAGGGCACGCGCCCTCGCGGGCAAGGCATGGAACGTGAGCTGCTCGAATCGAAAAAAGACCAAGCCGAGCTTGCGATGATCGTCGATCTCGAACGAAACGACCTGGGCCGAATCTGCGAAACCGGATCAGTTCGCGTCGTCGAGCCGCGCATTATCGAAGCCCACCCAACCGTCTATCACGGCGTGGCGACGATCGAGGGCCAACTGCGGGATGATGTCGGTTTCGTTGATGTTCTCCGTGCGATGTTTCCCTGCGGCAGCGTCACCGGCGCGCCGAAAATCCGCGCCATGCAGATCATCGACGAGCTCGAACCCGTCCGCCGCGGCCCCTACTGCGGGGCGATCGGATACATCGCGGCCGATGGCTCGATGGAGTTCAACGTCGCCATCCGCACGATGATCGTGAAGGATGGCCTCGTACACATCCCTGTCGGCGGTGGGATCGTGGCGGATTCGAATCCGGCGGATGAGTACGAAGAGACGCTGGTGAAAGCCCGCGCAATGTTCGCTGCGCTGGGGATTTCGTAAGCGGAAGAGTTACGCCGCGCGGCGCGCTTTGACGTGCTCGTTGGCTTGCACGCGATCGCGCATCACGCGCGTTCGCGCGATGCTGTAGTGCAGCGGCTGCACGCGCGCCTCTGGACGCAGGTTAATCCCAGCGCTGAATGATTCGTTGAACACCGCGCCCAGCACGGTACACGCTGCATGCCCGAGCAGTTCAGTGGTGGCGGCCAGCGCCTTGCGCGAGCAGGCGCCGGCGCGGACGACATACAGAACATGGTGTGCTTCGCGCGCCACCACAGCGGCATCGCTGGCATCGCGCAGCGGGGCGGTGTCGAAGATCACCAGATCGAATCGTCGCTCCACCTGCCGCATCACCGCGGCAATGGCCAGCGGCGTCGGCGAGGTTTTCAAGCCGAGTGTGCCGGCCGGCTTCAGCCAGACGTTCGCGACGTTCGTCGGCACGATCACGTCATCCAGCACCGCGGTGCCATCGAGGAAATCCATCAATCCCGGCGAAGGAGTCACGTCGAAGCTCCGGTGCATCGACGCGCCGGCCAGGTCGGTGTCGACGATCAGCACGCGTTGACCCTGTGCCGCGTAAAGACAAGCGAGGTTCGCGACGGTAACCGATCGACCCTCGCCGCGCGTAGCGCTGACGACGGCAAGCGTGCGGACGTGATTTTGCGGATCGGCGAAGCGCAACCGCGCCACGAGCAAGCGGTAAGCTTCGATCTGTTGCGGGGTAATGTGCTGGTCGTCAAGATGGCGCGGCCGGCCCGGGACGCTCGCAAACACGGGAACACCAAGCGTCGCCACCACATCCGCCGCGCTGCGCACTGAAGCGTCGAACGCGTCGGCCACCCGCGCTGCGATCACGCCGAGCAAGATCGCCAACGCGCCGGTGAAATAGGGCATATCGCACCATCGCCGGCTCGCATCGAGCGTGGCGCGGGCCGGGCGATCGATCACCTGCAACACCGTATGGGGCAACTGCGATTCGATGCTCAGCTTCTGCACTCGATCGCGCAGCGACTGATAAACCTTGGTCTGCAGTTCCGCTTCCATGGCCGCGTTGTCGCACGCCTGCTCGATGCTCGCGACACCGTCGCGCGAGTCGCCGCCGCGGTTCTGGTGCTCGAGCATATGAAGATGCGACGCCTGTACTTCCAGCGCCAGCTTCTGGCCACGCATCACTTCGTCGATGCGATTTTCCAGGCTGGTCCGCAATCCGCCCAGCGCCAGCGTCTGACGCGCGACGGCTGGATGATTGGCAGCGCATCGCAGCCGAGTCTGCGCCAGTTCCTGTTCGGCCTGCCTCACCTGTTCCAGCAGACGGTCGGCCTGTCCGTCGCGCAACATCGAGATTTGTTCCGCCCGCGCGCCGCCGACGCCGAGGATGCGAAGCATCTCCGCGCGCCACCGTCCGTCGCTGATTTCTGATCGCAGTTTGCCGACTCGAGCGGACAACTGCGTCGGGTCGGTCTCGCCGGCATCAGCGATCCGATCCGT
>JACMJD010000418.1 GCA_014380825.1 Phycisphaerae bacterium
AGTTCCAATCGAGGACCTGCGGATGCGTCGCGGCAAGAATGCCACAGAGCATCGCCCACGTGCGCGGCAGCACCGCGCCCGCCATCCACGCGATCGCGGCGCACGCGAGTGCGGTGCTGATCCAAACGCCGACGATCGGCGCGCCCGCGAGCGCTTGTCCCAGCGCCAGAAACATCCCCTGCCCCGGCGGATATTTGCTCGCGTACGTCGGCTGGCTCAGCACCTGAAACGTCTCGAAAAACTCCCACATCGGGTGCGCCGGGTTCGTCAGTCGCCCCCGCGCGAACGTGTCGCCGGCGAGCAGGTACGAGAACTCATCATGAAACTGCGGCGCGGGCAGCGGCGAGACCAGCGCGGTGATCACGCTGATCGCGATCGAAGTGACGAACGCAACCAGGGGCGGGTTGAGCAGCTTCGAGCGAGCCATGTGTCCGCGAAAGGTAACATCCGCCGCTCGCGGCGTCGCAGATCGAGCGATTCTCGATATTTTCCGCGCGCCGCGAGCCGGAGTTCGTCGTCTAATCCACCAGCCGATGACGCTCGAGACGAATCCTGACGATCCGCGCGACACCGACGCATCGCTCGCCGCGGCGAGCCAGCGTGGCGACCGGTCCGCCTTCGAATCGCTCGTGCGGCGCACCGCCCGGCTGCTGTTCGCCCGGCTATATCTTGACACTTCGGGCGATGCCCACCGCGCCGAAGACCTGGTGCAGGAAACCTACTTGCTCGCCTGGCGGCGCGTGCGCGAGCTGAACGACCCGGCCAAGTTCCGCCCTTGGCTGATGCAGATCGGCCGATCGGTGCTGCTCGATTCGGCCAAGCGCGACGCGCGGAAGAAACGATCGGCTCCGCGCGGCGCGAATGACGCGGTCGAGGAAGTTCGCGATCGATCGACGGCAACGCCAAGCGAATCCGCGTCGCGGAATGAAGGGCGTCGCCGGGCGATCGCGGCGCTGCAAAGCCTGCCCGAAGAATATCGCCTGCCGCTGACGCTGAGATATCTGGCCGACGCGGATGACGAAACGATCTCGAAGCAGTTGGCCTTATCCAACGGCGCGCTGCGCGGGTTGCTGCAACGCGGGATGTGATTGATGCGGGAGAAGATGAGAGAGAAGAACGAATGAACCACCAAGACACCAAGAACACCAAGAATTCAAAACAGGATTTTGGATTTTTTCTTCTTGGTGTCCTTGGTGCGCTTGGTGGTTGGCCTTCCGTCTGAACTGCGAGTCGTTATGAATCCGAGCGAATCTCAACACGATCAATTCCTCAACCAGATCGCCACGTATCTGGCGAATGGTCTGAGCGACGAGGAGCGCGCCGGCTTCGAAGTGCACGCTGCCGACTGCGACGCGTGCGCGCAGGAGCTGGCGGCGGCTCGCGCGGACGACCGCGATCTTCGTTCGCTCTTCGCGGATCAGATTCTCGCAGCCGATTTCGAAGACAAGCTGATCGCCAACCTCCGCACTGCGCCGGCATCGCGATGGTTTGCGCTGCCGAAGATTCACCCGTTCGTCCGTCGCGCCGCCATGGCGGTCGCGGCGTCGCTGTTGGTTGCGACGGCGGGATATGTGGGGAATCAATTTCTCGTTGGCTCGCCCAACGTTCGTTCGGCCTCGAACCTGCGCGGAATTCTGCAAGGGCAGTTGAACTACAGCAATGAGTTCAAAGGCTGGGACTTTGGCGGCGGCGCGGACAGGGAGCTGGACTGGACAAACTGGTGCGGCAAATCGGGCGTGCAGCGGGACCTCGCGAGCAGTTATCAGAATCCGAATGCGAGCACGTATGGCGTGGCTGCTGGATTCAAACTGAACGACTCGATCAGAGACGAATTCGCGGCTGCGGCCGATCAACCGCAGACGCCGCCCAGCGACACGCCCGGCCGCGCCGCGGTTCCACCGCCAAACGATACAAGGGAAGGGAAGCGAGGCACGAACAACAATCACGACGAAGATGATCGAAAATTCTCCGCCGACAGTCACCGTACTTTTGAGCAGAATCCGTTCACGGGCGTTCAGCGAGACAACTTCCATACGAATCAGAACGTGCCGCAAGAGGGCCAAACCGACGCGGCACCACTGTCCGAAACGACTAACCGAAAGTTCAAGAACAACCTGCGCGATCTCACGGCCGCGACTCAACCGAATGATCAACAACGCGTCGTGATGCGCACATACGATGTGCGCGATCTCAACATCAAAGTGCCGGACTTCACCGACGCGCCGGACTTCAGCCTAGATCAAAAGGGAAAGGAATCGCCTCCGACGCGTCCTGAAATGCTCGATGCGATTTCCAGCGTCGTTCGTGACTCGGTCGCCTCGGATAGTTGGAAAGACAACGGCGGTAGCATCGGATCAATTCGGCAGCTTGCCGGACAGTTGATCGTCACGCAGACTGAGGAAAATCAAGAGGCGGTCGCGCGTCTGGTCGAAACACTTCGCGATACCGCCAAGGCGGATATCCGAGGGGACGTTAAAGACCCTGAAGCGACGGCGCAGCCGGCTGTGGAGTCAGAGGGCCGCGCGATCATCCGCACCGGCACCATGGAATTCGAAGTCGAAAACTTCGACGCGACGTTCGAACAGATCCGAAAAATCGTCGCGGATGCACGCGGATACATCGGCACGATTAACTCGGAGCGCATGCCGAATGGAAAGGTTCGTGGCACCGTCACGCTGCGCGTGCCGCCGGAGCGGACTGAGGATGTGATCGCAAAGCTTCGGCCGTTGGGGGAGATCAAGCGGCAGAATCTGGCGGCGGAGGAAGTCACCAAGCAGATCGCGGATTTGTCGCGTCAGCTTGAGACGGCGACCACGATGCAGCAGCGGCTGGGCGATCTGATTAACGCGAGCACCACGCAGCCGGTGAAGGACCGCGTCAGCGCGGAGCGCGAGGCGGGCGAGTGGCGGTCCAAGGCCCAGCAGGCGCAGGGGCAGATTGCGGCGCTGAAGAACCAGGTGGCGCTGGCGACGATCACCGTCGTGTTGAACGAGAAGGGCTTGGAAGCGGCCGCGATCTTGCGCGAGCTGGAATCGGTGGACATGAGCGTCGAGACCGAAGACGTCGAGCGGTCGCGGGCGGATGCGAGCAAGGCGATCGACGAGGTGAAGGGGCGGATCGTCGAGAGCCAGTTGAAGCAGCTCGATGCCGGGCAGCTCACGGCCAAAGTTGTTGCGGAAGTTTCATCCGATCGCGCGACGGAAGTGATCGATCGCCTGAAGCAATTGGGCAAGGTCGCCCGGCTGGATGCGCTGCGGCAGACGACGACGTCGGACAATCGCCCCGTCACGCCGGGGGCGAAGGCTGAGCGGAAGGACACGCGGATCGTCGTCGCGTTTTACAACCTGGCGAACGTCCCGCCGCGCGTGACGAGCAGCGCGAATATCGCGTGCGAGGATGTCGAGGCGACGCATCGCACGATCGGCGAACGCGTGATTAAGGCGGGCGGACGGGTGATTTCGAGCAATGTCAATCGCCAGCAGGCCAACCGCGCGTTGGCGACGTTGCAGTTTGAAGTGAAGAGCGATCAGGCCGACGCCGTGCTGAACGATCTTCGCGCGGCGGGCGAGCTG
>JACMJD010000419.1 GCA_014380825.1 Phycisphaerae bacterium
ACGACCGGCAGCGCGACGCGGTCGTAGCGCTCGAACGCGTCGATCACTTCCTCACCTTTTGCCGTCGCCGGGATCGCGACGATCGGGCGATCTTCGATGTCGCCGATCATCTCTTCCGGGTCGGCCAGCACCAGCGAACCAAGCCGCAAATCTTCGAGCAGCTTTCCCTTCTCGTTGATGATGTAGATGATCGCCAGCGTCTCCTTGCCGCGGCCGGTCTTGCGGATACGTTCCAGTGCTTCGCGCGCGGTGATGTCCGGCGGCAGCGCGACATACTCGGGCGTCATGTACCGGCCAACGGTGTTCTCCGGATAGCCCAGCAGCTTCCGCGCGGTCCGCAACTCTTCGGGTGACAATTCATCCAGAAGCTTCCGTGTCACCTCGGCGGGCAGCTCTTCGAGCAGCCGCGTGCGATCGTCCGGCGTCATCTCGTTGAGGATCGTGTGGACCTGCGCATTGCTCAGCGATTGCACCAGCCGGCGCTGCTGCTCGCGCGGGATGTATTCAAACACCTTGGCCGCCAGCTCGCGCGGAAGGACGCGGAAGATCACGCCCTCATCTTCCGGCGGCAGCTCGGTGATCAGCTCCGCAATGTCCGGCGGCGGCAGCTCGATCAACGTCTCGCGCAGCAAATCCCAGTCTTTAGCGGCGATGATCTCTTCGAAGTCCGCCTGGAGAAGTGAGCCGATCATTCAGGAGAGAATAACCGGGGGAAATGCAGAATGCAGAATCAAATGCTGAACCCGCTTTTTCTTAAGCCCCGACCAACTGTCCTTCGATATGCGTGATCTGCCGGGCGATGTTGTTGTCATCCTTGCAGTCGCGATCGACGGTGCGCACGGCGTGGAGCACGGTCGTGTGATCGCGGCCACCGAAATAGCCGCCGATTTCTTCGAGGCTGAACCTCGTGTGGCGACGCGCCAGAAACATGCAGACTTGCCGCGGGAACGCGATGCTCTTGTGGCGCTTCTTGCTCTGAAGATCGCTCACGCGCACGTTGTAATACTTGGTCACGCCAGTGATGATGTGTTCGATCGTGATGCGCTTCTGTTCGGCGCCGCCCGAATCGCCCAGCGCGGTCTTGGCCAGTTCCAGATTGATCACGCCGTGCTGGAGCATGCCCATGCCTTGTAGCTTGGTGATCGCGCCTTCGAGTTCGCGCGTGTTGTTCTCAACTTTTCGCGCGATGTAGTCGACGACGTCTTCCGGCAATTCCAATCCTCGCAAGCTCGCCTTCTTCTGGAGGATGGCGATACGCGTCTCGTAGCATGGCTTTTCAATCCGCGCGACCAAGCCCCAGTTGAAGCGACTCACCAGTCGCTCTTCCAGTTCCGGAATCTCGCTCGGCGGGCAATCGGCCGACAGGATGATCTGCTTGTGGTTCTGGTACAGCGTGTTGAACGTGTGGAAGAATTCTTCCTGCGATCGCTCGCGATCGCCGCCGAGAAAATGGATGTCGTCGATCACCAGCATGTCGACGTTGCGGAAGCGATGGCGAAACGCATTCATGTCGTTGTTCTGAATCGCGTTCACGAACTGATTGATGAAGCTGTCGCACGACAGATAAAGAATGCGCGCGTCGCCATTCCGCTCAAGCACGGTCTGACAGACAGCTTGAAGCAGGTGCGTCTTGCCGAGCCCGACTCCGCCGTGGATGAACAGCGGGTTGTACGATTTTCCGGGCGTCTCGCTGACGTTCATCGCCGCCGCGTGCGAGAGGCGATTGCATGGGCCGGTCACGAAGTTCTCGAAGACATAATCCGGATTCAACGGCAGCGGCTGATCGCCTTCATTGAACACGCCGCCCTTCGGGATGTTCTCGCAATGAAAGCTCACGGCGATGAGCCGCCCCGTCACCTGTTGTGCGGCGGCGGTGAACGGATGCTGGCACTGGTTCTGGCAGAAGTTCAGTTGCGCGACGGTCGGCACGATTACCTGAACCACGCCGTTGGTCAGCTGTCGCGGGACGAGCTGATCAAACCACACGCGATGCAGGCTGGGATGTTGCTTGCGAACGGCAAGGAGAACCTGTTCCCAGGCGGCTTGATCGATCAATGGAGCCTCCTGCGCGCGGCGGCGATCAGCCGCCGCGCGGGGCGAGCTTTGGGTCGTTAGCATGGCGGAGCAATTCGGTAGACGGTCAGACGAATAGTTCGTTCAGAATGTCCGTACGTCCAAGGCGTTCATACGTCCCAAGTGTCCGTACACACAACACCGGCAAAAGAAAAAACGCCGGCGATCCAATGCATCAGTAAGTCAAACGGATCGGCGCGAAACATATGTGAAACTGACTCACGCACCAAACTTTTTTTCACACGCGCCAAGCGATCTCATTCTTGACGACGACGCTCACGGCAAAACATTTCTCGGCTCGTCCCCTGACCCTTCAACAGTCCACTCAGCAGCCGAAATTTTCTCGCTCGATCACAGTCGTTGTGGCGGGAATGTACGCGCGCGCGGCGAGAAAGAAAAGTCAGTAATTTTGGCACACGTTGATTTGCGATGAGCGACGCGTGTGCGCGAAAAAAATTCTTCGCGAGCGTTAACTCATCGCTCGATCGATCGTCGCCGCGCTGCGCGACGCAATGCCACTTCGCGCGTCACGCATCTCACTCGCCGGCGCGCTTCGGGATCGGCAGGCCGAGCTCGCGCATCACTTCCTGGAGATCGTTCCACACCATCGCTCGGTTCGCCGGCGTGTACGAACGCAACAGGTAGGCGGGGTGAAACGTCGGCATCACTTTGATGCCGCGCCAGTCGTACCACTGCCCGCGCATTCGGCCCATCGCCAGATTTAGTTGCAGGATGTAACGCGTCGCTGAAAGACCGAGCGTCACGATCACTTTCGGGCGAACGATCTCAATCTGTCGTTCTAAGTATGGCATGCACGTCGCCGCCTCATCCGGCGAAGGCTGGCGATTCTGCGGCGGTCGACATTTCACGACGTTCGCGATCATCACGTCCTCGCGATGCAAGCCCATCGCCGCAATCTGCTTGTTGAGCAAATCGCCCGCGCGTCCGACAAACGGCCGACCAGTCTGATCTTCGTTCTCACCCGGGCCTTCGCCGATGAAGAAAATCTTCGCGTCGACCGAGCCTTCGCCGAACACCGTGTGTGTTCGCGTCTCGCACAGGCGGCACTTCGTGCAGCCGCGAACTTCGTTCTCATCCAACTGCTGTAACCGCAGACGCTTCTCGTCGGTTGGCAGGATCTCGGCTGTGATTTGAGCGGTCGGAGAGAACGCGGGCGGCGCCTGTCGAAGTTCCTTGACCGCCGCCCCGAACAAAGCCCCGCCGCTCGGCTGTGTCGATGGGGGCGTCGCAGAAATCCCCGCGTCCCGCGTCATCGGACCGTCCGCCTGATGCGTCTCAGGCAACGGCTTATGGATTTCGGCATCAGGACTTACGGCGTCTTGCGATCGCCGGGAAAACCGTACCGCGGTCAGTCCAAACGCACGCTCGGCCCGCAGCGCCAATCGCTGTCTCGCCTTCAATTTGTCTGCGTCGGCTCGCATGGCGCGAGCATCTTATTCATCGACGACGATTCCGTCGAACTTCCTCTTGACTGTCACGTACGATCGATAACAATAAGTCCGTTCAAAGCCACCCCGGCCCGCAATGGCGGGTTCTGCAAAGACTCTTGCAGGACACCGTAGCGGCCCGTGGTGGCTTTCTTTTTTTGGTCGCTCGCGCCCGACGCGCGCGACCGCAATATAGAGCCGGCCCGTCCCCGGGCCGCCTCGCGAGGAGAAGACGAACATGGCAAACGAATCACTCAACATCAAACCGTTGAAGGCGACCTCAACCGCCGACAAGAAAAATTTTCTGAAGCAGACCGTCGAGCACATCGACATCACCAAGATGCCCGGCATCGTGCCGATCGTCGATGCGATGTCGCGCATGGCGTTCAGCTCGCGCGACCTCGCTCGGGCGGCCGACATCTATGACCGCATGCTCCGCGACAAGGAATGCGGCATCATCCTGTGCCTGGCCGGCTCGCTGATCAGCGCTGGGCTGAAGAAGGTCATCGTCGACATGCTCCGCAACAATATGGTCGACGCAATCGTGTCGACCGGCGCGAACATGGTCGACCAGGATTTCTTCGAGGCCTTGGGCTTCAAGCACTACATCGCCGCCGAGGAACTGAAGAGCGGCATGCACGATGGCGTGCTGCGCGATCATGCGATCGATCGCATCTACGACACGCTGATCGACGAGGAAGACCTTCGCGTGTGCGATGAGACGACGCAGAAGATCTTCGACGAGCTTGAGCCGCGCGGTTACAGCAGCCGCGAGCTGCTCCGCGAGTTCGGCGCGTATCTTGAAAAGAACGGCGGACCCAAGGGCGACGGCGACAGCATCATCTACGAAGCGTTCAAGCGCGACGTGCCGATCTTCTGCCCCGCCTTCAGCGACTGCTCGGCCGGCTTCGGGCTCGTGCATCACATGCACAGCCGCCCGGAAGGCCAGCGCATGAGCTGGGACGGTGGCAAGGATTTCTACGAGCTCACGCAACTGAAGATCAAGAACAAGGAAACCGGCCTGTTCATGATCGGCGGCGGCGTGCCGAAAAACTTCACGCAGGACATCGTCGTCGCCGCGGAGGTGCTCGGCCACGACGCGCCAATGCACAAATACGCCATCCAGATCACCGTCGCCGACGTCCGCGA
>JACMJD010000420.1 GCA_014380825.1 Phycisphaerae bacterium
CCCAAGAATCTGGCCATCTTTTATCCAGACAAGATGCTCCCGATCGTCGCGCTGCCGCTGGTCATCTTTACTTACATTTTTTATCCAGTCATCTGGTCGCTGAATACCGCCAGCAACGGTCTGCTGCGATTGTTCGGCCTGGATCTGAAGGGCGATGCCCACGGCGGCATGCCGCATAGCGAAGACGAATTGCGCGCACTGCTGGCACAGGCGGTCGCCGCGGGAACGATTGGCAAAGGTCACGAGCGAATCCTCACCAGCGCGATCGAATTCGGTGATCTGAAGGTTCGTCAGATCATGACGCCGCGCACCAAGATCCAGTACCTCCTGCTCGACGCGCCCGTGAACGAGGTGCTGAAAACCGTGCAGAAAGCCGCGTACACGCGCTTCCCGCTGTGCGATAAAGACATCGATCACGTCGGCGGCCTCGTACACATGAAGGATCTGTTCTCGTCGCTTCAGCTCGTCACCGGTCGCCTGCGATTCAGCGATGAGAAAGCGCCCGGCGGCGAAGTGATCGCGATCGCTGACGGCTTGCCCGGCTCGGCAGTACATGTGATCGGCTCTGGCGATATCGATCTGCGCAAGATCAAGCGGCCGATCATCTTCGTGCCCGAGCTCACGCCGGTGCCGAAGTTGCTGCGGCAATTTCAAACCAGCCAGACGCACATGGCGATCGTCGTCGACGAATACGGCGCGACGCAGGGCTTGGTGACGCTGGAAGATGTGATCGAAGAACTGGTCGGCGAGATCGACGATGAGTTCGATGCCAAGAGCTCCAGCGATTTCATTACTGACGGCGAAAACGTCCGCGTGGCCGGCACGTATCCGCTGCACGCGCTGCGCGATCGGCTGGGCCTGAACGACCTGGATGTCGAAGGAATCGACACGATCGGCGGATACATCGTCCAGGAACTTGGACGCTGGCCGCGCTCGGGCGATTCGGTCATCGTGTGCGAGTATGCCGCCCGCGAGATCTCGACCCAGCAGAAGCAGGCGAAACAAGTGCTGCTGACGCCACTTCCGAAAGCGGAAAAAGTCGAGGAGAAGAAGTGAAGACTGCGCGTGCGCGGTCGTCGTCGTCGCGCAAGAGAAGACGCGCGAGGCCCTGCGTCGCGGCTAGTCGGACCGTGTATTTATGCGCTCCGTCGCGGAACGATCGCGCCGAATTTCTCGCGGCGGGAAAACGCAGCAAGCTGCTTCATCGATCGTGGGTGACAACTCGCTTCGACGACAAGATGTTTGATGCGTATTTGAAGCGGTCACGTCGCGACGATCATGCCTGCTTTCTCATTCGCCGCACTGACGACGACGCCATCGCCGGCGTGATCAACATCAACCAGATCATCCGCGGATTTTTCCACAGCGGCTATCTCGGGTATTACGGATTTCGTCCGCTCGATGGACAAGGATTGATGACCGACGCGATGGAACTGGTCCTGCGGCACGCGTTCACGAAGATGAAACTGCACCGTCTCGAGGCGAACATTCAGCCGGCCAACTCGGCGTCGATCGCGCTGGTTCAGCGTTGCGGATTTCGAATGGAAGGTCGTTCGCCTCGATATCTGAAGATCGCCGGGCGGTGGCGAGACCATGAGCGCTGGGCGATCACGATCGAAGATTGGCGCGGACGTTCGGCTTCGCGCAAGACCAAGCGATCCAAGGTCTGAAGCATGCACCGCAAATCAAAGGACATTGTACATCCGCGCGATCCACAACATCGGCCAAGCGTGCGCGCGATGATGGCGGTGGGTCGAATGTACTCGCGGATGTTTCATCAGCTCGATGTGCTCACCCCGTGCACCCTACCGC
>JACMJD010000421.1 GCA_014380825.1 Phycisphaerae bacterium
AGGCGGAAATTCGCGGGCCGGATCGGAACAGACGCGACCGTTGTTACGGAGGTGGAAATCCGCCACAACCGGCGTTTTCCTTGTGAAATTCGGCACAAAGCATTTTTCTGTTGCGTCGTTTACGACTCGCGTTATTATTCACGCCGTAACAGTTCCAGTAACTGTATCAGCGGCGGAAGCGGAAACGTAGGCGGAACATGTCATCGGTTCGAGCGATTGCAAAAAAGCTCAACGTCTCTATCGCGACCGTCTCGCGCGCGCTCAACAACCATCCTGAGATCAACTCCGAAACCAGCGCCCGCATCCTCAAAACCGCCAACGAGATCGGCTACTTTAACTCCGTCGGGCGACGAATCACGACCCAGCTCGGGTTCGTCGCCACCAGCGACAACGACTTCTACGAATATGATGCATTGCTGCTTTCCGGCATTCGCCGCGGCATCAGCCAGCACAAATTTGATGTCACCATTCTGAGCGTCGAGCGCGATAAGAACGAAAACGAGTCGTATACGCAGTTTTTCCTGCGAAAAGGCGTTCGCGGTGTAATCGTCCGCACGCTCGCTCGATCGCGTCACATGTGCGCAGCCATTGCGAACGAAGGCTTCCCGATGGTGGTCGTCGCCGACCGATTCGAGCAGGACAACCTGAACTTTATCTCGTACCACTCCGGCGAAGGCAGCCGCAAAGCGGTCGAGCACCTGATTCATCTGGGCCATCGCCGAATCGCGCTGGCGATGCACGTGGAGCGCGACAGCGACCACGCGGACCGGTATGATGCGTACAAGGAAGTCCTGCTTGGTGCGGGAATTCAGCCTGACCCGGATTTGGTTGTGCCAGTGATCGCGGACATCAACGGCGGGATCGCGGCGATGAATCGCCTGATGAGCCTGCCGAATCCGCCGACCGCAATATACTTTACGGATCCACTGACCACGGTTGGCGCGATGCGTCGCGCGTATGCGATGGGATTGCGCGTGCCGGACGACATCTCCATCGTCGGGTTCGACGACGGCGACATGCGCATGCGTGTTTATCCGTCGCTCACCGCGGTTTGCCAGAACGCTTCAAATTTGGGTTATGAAGCTGCGCTGTGGCTGACGCGGAAGATGATGGGAACGGTCGAGCCGATTCGCAAGGTTGCGCACACGTTTTTCGAAGTGAATCAAACCACCGGGCTGCCTCCGAAGCAGCCGGTTCGAGTGCTGCCGGATGGAACTCGGATCCTGGTGGAAGCGTAAGTTTCGTGAGGGTTTGAATGAATCGCGCGTCGACTCGGTCGGCGCGTTGCCAAGAGCCTCCTCCGCTGCATGCGGGCGGCGCCGCGAGACCAACTCACGGCGTCCGCCCGATGCGAATTTTGTCGTGCGGAGCGGTTGGTGATGCCTCGTGCGGAGAGAAAGGAAACATCATGACGCGCTCAATTAGCCGTCGCCGTGTTCGCGCCTTCACCTTGGTGGAGCTGCTTGTCGTAATCGGCATCATCGCCGTGTTGATCGGTGTTCTGTTGCCTGCGCTGAACAAGGCGCGACAGAGCGCCAACAACCTGAAGTGCATGTCGAACCTGCGCACCATCGGGCAGGCGATTAACATCTACACCACGCAGAACAAAGGTGTTCTGCCGATCGGTTTCTGGGATGGCTCGAACCCGTTCGGTTCCGGCGCGACCGACAAGCGCACCGACTGGAGCGTGTTGCTGTTGAACTCGCTGATCAAGCAGTCGGGCACGTCATACACCGACAACACTGCGGCCGGCGGTGATCGGTCGCAGACGCGAACTGGAGTGTTCACGGACGTGGATGTGCCAGACTCGGTCGGCGTGCTCTGCTACGGCGCGCATCCGCGGCTGATGCCCACGATCAACATCTCCGAGCCCAGGGCCACGCAGACGCTCCCGCCGCCGAACAACATCAAATATCCAAGTCCGTACAAGATTGCCAAGATCAGGCGTTCATCCGAGGTCTTGATGATTGCCGACGCCACCCTGTGTCAGCTCACTGAGATCCCGACACCGTGCCTGCAGGCAAACGCAATTCTCTACCAGTTGGACAAAGGCGCGTGGCAGGGTGGACCGCCCGCGGCTGGTGTTCCGCGCAGTTATCTGCTCGACGATTACAGCATCTCCGGCATGCTTCCGACCTACGGCCCGAACACCGCCGTGGATATCGGATATGGATCTTCGCCAACCGTCGCAAAAGTGAATTTTGATCCGGCGGGCGCGTCCAATTCGTTCCCGGCCAACTGGGGCAATTTGCGGTTCCGGCACATGAACAACACGGTCGCGAACGTGTTGATGGCTGACGGGCACGTGGAATCGCACAAGTACAAGTTCCTGGACGGCGTTGGAAAGTCGACGCTCACGCGTGCGAATGTGAACGTCAATCCGAACTAGCTCGGGCGCTACTTTTTCGATGGAGGATCGAGAATGTCGCCGGTTGGAAGCAAAGTCCGTATCGTCACGATCGTCGCTCTCGCGATGGTCGTGTCGTGCCTTGCTTCGATCGCTCCGGCGGCGCCGGCGCCGAACCACTTCTGGCTTGCAGCGCAACATGACTGGGCGGCGAAAACGGGATGTTTCCTCGTCGTCGAAAGTCAGTTCGACGCGGGTGCTTCAAGCAAGTTGAGCGATGCCAAACTGATTCTGGCCGTGGCTGACGGACATGACTTTCACTACCTCCGCGCGGACAGCCCGTTCGTGATTGGTCGGGAGTATTCTGCCAAGGCGATCGTGAACGCTGGCGCCGCCGAGCTGTGGCTCGACGGCAAGCGCGTCGCGCAGGCCGAAGGCGCGTTTGTGCCGCACGATCGTCTCGAGGCGAACGTCATCCCGTCGTTCGTCAGTGGTCCGTCGGAGTATGCGGTTCACCAATCGATGGTGCGCATCGCGAGCGGTGGTAAGACGCTGGTCGACAAGAAGTTTCCATCAAATCCATCCAAGACAGGCGCCGGACTCGATGTGTTCGGTCCGGCCAATTCGATCCGACAGACTCTGGTCGTCGCCGCGCCCGTGACGGTGGAAGTGAAGTTCAGCTTCACCGCCGCGCCGGATGTGAAATCGATCGGCCCGGTCATCGACAAATACGGCCAAGCCCGCGCGGCCAACTTTAGCGGCAAGATCACATCCGACGAACAACTGCTGGCGAGCGTCGCCGAAGAGGACAAGAAACTCGCCGCCTGGGGCGAACCGAAGAACGTCGACAAGTTTGGCGGATCAACCGACGCCGGCTGGACCGAAAAGCCCACCGGATTCTTCCGCGTCATGCAGAAGAACAATCAGTGGTGGCTGATCTCACCGGAAGGCAACCCAACGTTCTACACCGGCATTTGCGCCGCGCCCGATCTGCTCTGGCCGCCAAGTCCGGTGACCAGTCGTGAGTTCCTGTTTGACTATCTCCCGCCGAAAGATGGCAAGTTCGCCGATTGCTGGGCGAAAGACATTTGGAGCAACGGCGACGGGCAGGACTACGTTTCGTTTCACGCGCTGAACATGATGCGCAAGTACGAAGCGCAAGGCGATTGGAAGAAGATCGCCACCGACCGCACGCACCGCCGGGCGAAAGTATTAGGCTTCGGTGGTTACGGAAAATGGTCGCAGGCGAGCGATGTAACCACATTGCCCGTCATCCAGCGCGGCGGCGTGCCGAACCTCGTGAAGCACCCCGATATTTTCGATCCGAAGATCCAGTCCGCCTTCCGCGACGTACTCGCCAAGGAAATTGAGCCGCGGAAGAACGATCCGTTCGTGATGGGCTGGTCGGTTGGCAATGAGATCGACGAATGTATCTCGCCCGATGAGATCCGACAGATCCTGGCAATGGATGCGTCGGTTCCGGCCAAGAAGGCGCTGGTTGAGTTTTATCTCAGTAAAGTCGATCCATCTCACCCAACTGGCAGCCAGATCGCGCCGAACGACGAGCAGCTCGAGAAACTACGCGGATTTTACGCAGACCATTACTACGCCTTCATTTACAAGACGGTGAAGGAGATCGACCCGAATCACCTGTACTTCGGCTTCTGGCCGGTGCCGGGTTATTGGGTCAACGAGAACGATTGGCGATGGGTCGCACCGCACTGCGATGTGATCGGATTTGATTTCTATTCGTCCGATTTCGAAAACGAACCGACCGGGCGATTGATCAAAGAGATGAACAAGCCGGTGCTGAACGGCGAATTCTCGCACCCGCCGAACTATAACGGCGAGCGCGGGTATGGTTCATATCCTAGCGCGACCGTGTCCGAAGCCGATGCGGGTGAACGTTACGCGGCGTGGCTGAAGGCGGCGGCGAGTAATCCATATTGCGTAGGCGTGTTTTACTTCGCTTACCGCGACCAGCCGCTTACCGGCCGCGGTCCGGGAACGGGGCCGCAAATCGTTCACGGCGAGCATTACGCGTTCGGATTGGTCGACATCACCGATCGACCCAAATGGGATTTCGTCTCGCGCGTACGCGATGCGAACTTACAAGTGATGAAGTGGCGTACTAGCGGGGCGAAATGAGATTTGAATGACCCGACTATCGCAACAAAAACTTCTGTTCGCAGCTTTTGGGGCGCTCGCGGTCTCCGCGTCGTCATCGCTGGTTCACGCGCAGCTTGTTCCTGCGGGCGCTGGCAAGCAGTGGGCCAGCACCTGGTCGACCGAGTTCAACAACGGCGCGGCCGATCTCACTGGCTGGTCGTACGATGTCGGCGCCAGCGGTTGGGGAAACAACGAACGGCAGAACTACACCGCCCCTGCCGGCTCACCGGCGCCGGCGAACAATCCGTTTGGCTTGCCCGGCCAGCAGACGACGCCCGCGGTTGGCGCGAACAACAACAACGTCTTCGTCAACACCGACGGAACCGGCATGGGCGCGCTCACGCTTCGCGCGATCGGCACGGGAGCGCTGCCGAACACCCAGTACACCTCTGGCCGAATCAAAACCGGGCCGTCAACGAACTTCTTCAATCAGACGGGCGGCCTGTTCGAGTTTCGCGGGAAAATGCCTGCCGGCAGCGGCACCTGGCCGGCGCTGTGGCTGATGCCGAAAAATCACGAGTACGGCGGCTGGCCCACCAGCGGCGAGATGGATGTTTTTGAAGGCAAGGGCCAGGACACCGGCTGGGCATCAAGCGCATTTCACTCGGGCCCGAGCCCGGGACAGCTCAACACGCAGGCCAGGACCTTTGCCGAATCCGGCATGCGCCCCGCGGGCTTCACCACCACTGCCTGGCATACGTACGGCTTGAAATGGGATCTCTCGACGTCGCCTGGCAACATCACCGCGTACATCGACGGCGTCGCATATCACTCGCGGACCGGCGGCTGGACCGTCCCCAACGGGCAAGGCGCCAACGCGCCGTTCGACAAGGCGTTCTACATCATAATGAACCTCGCGGTCGGCGGAAACTTCGTCGGCGGATTGCACCCGGGTCCCGGCACGTATGACATGCAGGTCGATTGGGTTCGCGCTTACTCCTCGATCAACAGCACCGCCACTCCGAGCTGGAAGAACGACGCCAGCGGATTGTGGAGCGATCGCAACGCGTGGGTGAACGCGGTCGTGCCGAACTTCAACGGCGCAACCGCGCTGCTCGGCAGTGCGATCGGGCAGGCGCGAACCGTCACCGTCGACACGTCGATGCTCGCCAGCACGCTCACGTTTGATAATGCCAACAGCTATTCCGTCGCCGGCACGCAAACGCTGACGCTCAGCGCCACCGGCGGCGCGCCCAACATCAACGTGCTGAATGGCAGCCACCTGATCAGCGCGCCGCTGGCGCTGCCGCAGAACACGAACGCGACGATCACGCCGCTCGCATCCACGCTGACGATCTCGAACTTCCGGCCCGCCGCGAGCATCGTGTTGAATAAGCTCGGCAACGGCACGTTAGCGGTGAACAACCTTCGTCTTGCCGGCGTGAGCACGGGGCCCGGCGTTATTCAGATTATTCAAAACGGAAGCGACACCGGCGCGAGCCGTATCGGCACGATCAACTTCGGCGGATCGCCGCCGGTTGGGACGTTCGATCTAACCGACAACGATTTGATCGTCACCACCACGCCCAAGGCGACGCTGGCGAGCGCGATCGTCAGCGCCCGCAACGGCGGCGCGTGGGACGGCAACGGCCTGACTTCGTCGGCGGCGCGGAATAATCCGCTGCACACGACAACGCTTGGCGTGCTCAGCGGCGCGGAATACATCGCGCTGAACGGCGTCGGATCGACGTTCGATTCCTTGTCGGTGGCCAGCACCGACACCCTGATCAAATACACGTACTACGGCGACACCGATTTCAGCGGCATCGTTGACTTCGACGACTACAGCCGAATTGATAGTGGCTTCAACAGCAACAATACCGGTTGGATGAACGGCGATGTCGATGGAAACGGAATCGTCGACTTCGACGATTACTCCCTGGTCGACTTGGCGTTCAACACGCAAGGCGGCACGCTGCGGCAGGCGATCGACCTGGTGAACGGCGGGAATGTGCCGATCGACGACAGCCCCGGGTTGCAAGTGGTGCAACAGCACCTCGAACAGTTTGGTCAGAACTATGCGAACAGTTTTCTGGCAGCGGTGCCGGAGCCAGGTTCAGCTCTGGTATCGAGCGGGATGCTATTAGCGGCGATCGCGCGACGCAGACGGCGACGCGATTAAACAAGACAAATTTGGGGGAGTGCTTCAGTGGGAAACGTGCAATCTAACGGAGGATTCGAATGCGTAGAGGAATGAAGATGATCGCGACGGCTGCCGTCGCGACGGTTGTCGGGATCTCCGCCGCGAACGGCGCGATTCAGACGTACAGCAGTGCAACGATGGAAGGCGGCGTTGGCATCGACCACGCCGGCTTTGGATTTTTCCAATTTGATCCGGGCCAATGGGACACGGGTTTGGATGCGAACCCGCGCTTCGGCAACGGTCCGGGAGCGGGGGGGGGCGAGTTCTCGTTCTCCGGCTCCGACGGCGCGTTCCACCAGCAGACCAACACGGTTCTGGGACAAGGATTCAGCGGCAAGTCCACCGATCACGCCGCGTTCTTCCTGATGGATTACAATCCCGCTCCGCCGGACCGTTCGTTCGGTTCGTTCTGGTTTGGCGGCGTGGGAAATGACCAGGGCGCGTATCCAAAACTAGGCGGCGTTGACGTCGCCGAGACCGCTGTTCTTATGTACGTCGACGTGATCGCACCTGTCGGCAAGCCGATGCGATTCGCCGTCGAAAGCGACTACAACGGCAACAACAACGGCCGACGCTACAACTTCACCGGCACCGGCACGTGGCAGACCGTTGGCGGCTTGATGTCCGCCTCCGAATCATACGGCAACTTCAACAAGGCCGATCCGCAGCTCGGCGTGCTGGTTTCGTTCGGGCAGGGCAATGAGATCACCGTGGTCGACAACGGTAGCGATCCGACCTACATGCCCAGCGTCACCGTCGACAATCTGACGATGACAGTCGCCCAGGCAAGCTGGACCGGCACGACCGGCGGCAACTGGGGTAACAACGCGAATTGGAACATCCTTGCGCCGGATGGCGCGAACGCGACCGCGGTGTTCGGTCCGTCTGCCGCGGCGCAGAACATCAACATGGAGTTCGATCACTTCGTCGGCACGCTCCAACTCGACAGCGCCAACTCCTACACGTTCGCTGGTGCTGGAACGCTGGCGTTGCGTGGCATCGCCTCTGGCACGTTCACCGGAAGCGCGGCCATCAACGCGGTGGCAGGCAGTCATACGATTTCCGCTCCGCTGGATCTGTACAGCAACACGACCGTGACAGTCGGACAGGCCGGTGCGACGGTGACGGCATCGAACCTGAACCCGTCCACCATCGGCATCACTAAGGCCGGGCCGGGAACGCTGGCGGTGAATAACGTTCAGGCGACCTCGCTGACCGTAAACGCGGGCACCGTGAGCGTGATCGCAAACGGATCGAATACCGGCACCAGCCGCGTGTCGACGCTCACGCTCGCCGGCGGGGCGACGCCGACCGCTTCGCTCGATCTGAAGGACAACGATTTGATCGTGACCAGCGGTACCTATGCCGCCATCACCAACGCGATTTCCAAGGCTCGTAACGGCGGCGCTTGGAACCAGCCCGGCCTGACCAGCAGCACCGCCGCCGCTGCCGTGCCGAAGAACAAGACGCTGGGCACGCTCACCGGCGCCGAATTCCACACGCCTCACGGCGCCGGCGCGACGTTCGACGGCTTCACCGTCGCGAACAGCGACGTGC
>JACMJD010000422.1 GCA_014380825.1 Phycisphaerae bacterium
GGCCGGCAACTTCTCGGCCTACTGGCTCGGCATCGCGATCATGATGCTCATGGGTATCGCCGCATACGTCTCGGGCATCCCCAACGAGACGGGCCACACGTTGGGCAACCTCATGGTTGCTCCCGCGGTCTTCGCCTTCGGCCTCGTCGCGTTCGGCTTCCTGGGCATGGGCCCGGTGACGATCGCAGTTGACAGCTACGGCCCGGTGACCGACAACGCGCAAAGCGTGTACGAACTTTCACTGATCGAAGAGCAGCCAGGCATCAAGGAAGAGCTTCAATCAAAGTTCGGCATCAACGCGGACTTCGCGAAGGCGAAGGAGCTGCTGGAGGAAAACGACGGCGCCGGCAACACGTTCAAGGCGACCGCCAAGCCCGTGCTGATCGGCACAGCCGTCGTGGGCGCGACCACGCTGATCTTCTCGATCATCATGCTGCTCACCAACGGCATGGAGAACAAGGAAGCCATCGCAAACCTTTCGATCCTGCACGCGCCGTTCCTGCTGGGAATGATCCTGGGCATGGCGGTGATCTACTGGTTCAGCGGCGCGAGCATGCAGGCCGTCACCACCGGCGCGTATCGCGCGGTCGAATTCATCAAGGCGAACATTCGTCTGGAAGGCGTGACTAAAGCCAGCGTTGAAGACAGCAAGAAGGTCGTCGCCATTTGCACGAAATACGCGCAGGCGGGAATGTTCAACATCTTCCTCACCGTGTTCTTCATCACGCTGGCGGCTGCGTTTGTTGACGAGTTCCTGTTCATCGGCTTCCTGATCGGCATCGCATTCAGCGGCCTGTTCCAGGCGATCTTCATGGCGAACGGCGGCGGCGCGTGGGACAACGCGAAGAAAATCGTCGAGACCGAACTGAAAATGAAAGGCACGCCCCTGCACGATGCAACTGTCGTCGGCGACACGGTCGGCGATCCGTTCAAGGACACGTCTTCCGTCGCAATGAACCCGATTATCAAGTTCGCCACGCTGTTCGGACTGCTCGCGGTCGAGCTTGCGATCACGATGAAGCGAGACAACGGCACGCCGAATAATCCGATCGACGACACCACCAACCCGCTGCGTTACGTGCTGGCGGTGGTGTTCTTCCTGATAGCGCTGGTCTTCGTGTATCGTTCGTTCTATTCGATGCGCATCACGTCAGGCAACAAGGACGAGCGGGGCGCGTCCTCGCACGGGAACAACCGCTCCGCGAATGAAACGCGCAAGCAGATTCCGGATCCGGTTTTCAAGTAATCAAATTCGATACTTGATGGAATGAACGAGGCCCGCGGACAACTGTTCGCGGGCTTTTCTTGTGTTACAGAAATCCGGCGCGATGAGCCAGGGTTGCTAGTCCCAGCGTCATGAAGAATCCACCGCAGTCGGTGAAGGTCGTCGCGAAGATGGTCGCGGATTGCGCCGGATCGAATCCCAGCTTCTTCATCACGAACGGAATTGCCACTCCCGTGATGCACGCGTTGATGTGATTGAAGAACAGCGCCAGGAAGATGATCACCCCGAGCTTCACGCCGTTCTCTTTGAAGTGGGTGACGACGATGATCGCCCAGGTCGTTGCGCCCACCACCAATCCGCTGCACGCGCCGACAAGCGC
Organism: Phycisphaerae bacterium; assembly: GCA_014380825.1. The sequence continues at coordinate 1,605 of JACMJD010000422.1, forward strand.
TTCGCGGAAGAACAGGTTTCGCAGTTGGCGCTTGTTCACTTCTCCCAGTGCGATGCCGCGGATGCAGACCGCCATCGCCTGCGCGCCGCCGTTGCCACCCATGCCCGAGACGACGGTTTGATACGCCGCCAGGATCGGGAAGAGCTTGATCGTTCCCTCGAATAGTCCAACCACGGCGGCGGCCAGGAACGCGGTGCCGAGGTTGACTTGCAGCCACCAGATGCGTTTCTTGAATTTGAAAAACCACGGACTAGTCAATCTTTCTTCGGCGCCGGCGCCGAACATTCGCTGCACGTCTTCGGTCGCTTCTTCCGTGATCACATCGACAACGTCGTCTACCGTGATCAGGCCAACCAGCTTGTTCTCGGCATCGACGACGGGCATCGCCAGATATTTGTTCTTCTGCATCGTGCGCGCGACCTGTTCCTGGTCCATCGTGACCGGAACGGATCGCACACCGACGATCATGATGTCGCGCAGGCGGCGCTCGGGGCGCGCCAGGATCAGATCGCGCATCGACAACACGCCCACCAGGTGCTGGCGGCGGTCGACGACGTACACGTAGAACATCTGCTCGAGCTCTTCGCTCAATCGGCGGAGCAGCGTGACGGCGTTTTCGACGGTGAGATATTCGAACAGCGCCGTGACCTGCGTGGTCATGATTCCGCCGGCTGTATCTTTCGGGTATTGCTCGAGGTGCCGCGTCTCCGCCGCCGAGAGCGGGGCCATCTCGCGGAGCAGCTCGTCGTGCAGCGGGACGGTAACGTGCTCGAGCAGATCGACGCGATCGTCCGGATCCATCGCCTCGAGCACCATCGACGCTTCAGGCGGATTCATCACCGCAATGATGATGCCGGCCGTTTCGGCATCGACGTGCTTCAGGATGCGCGCCGCCGTCTGCGGATCGAGCGCCTCGGCCACCTTTGCGCCCTTTTCGGGCTCGAGGCTGCCCAGCAGCATCGCGGCATCGTTCGACGGGATGTCTTCGATGTACTGCGCGATCGTCTCGGGCGAAGCGGTGTCCAGATTCGGCTTGTCCGGAATGATCTCGCGATCGCTCGGCGGATCCGTCGTTTTCCAGATTTGCGTCGGCAGATTACTCATGCAAGTTCATTAAAGTGGCGGCGGCGATGTTTTCCCCGCAAACGCGCGATCAGTCCAGTGCCGCGTACCAGAATAACGTGGCGGATTCTTTCACCATGTCGTGATTCGAGTGCCGCCGCACGTCGACGCCGCTGAGATCGAAACCCGTCTTCAGCAGAAACTGGTTGGCGGGATAATTGTTCGAGCGCGCCTCTGCCGACACCGCGCGCAGCTCGGCGTCGCGCGCGGTCTGGATGATTCGAAACACCAGCGCGGTGCCCAATCCCTGGCGACGAAAATCGTAATCAATCCGAACGTCCAGCAGTCTCATCGTGCCGCGCGCCGGATCCGGCTGAGCCAGCGCCGCACCAACGAGTTTGCCGTCGTGCTCGGTTGCCAAGGCGATGCCGTCGTCGATGCCGGAGGCGACCTGTTTCCAGATGATGGACAGATCGTCATCCACCGGGTTCGAAAGGATCTGCTTCTCCCGCGTGGGCCGAGACTCGACCCGCACGTTCATCGCCAGGCCGTCGGTGGATTTATCAAGATGGAGGTACTGGGTCGATTCGATCGTGCCGTCGATCTCGGCTAACGAGCGCAGATCTTCGGTCGTCATCGGCCGGATTTCCATGAGTTCATCCTAGCACGGGATTCGAAACCGTGCCGAATTGGAATTGGTTCGGTATGCTTTCAGGGCAAGCAAGGAGACGAACGAAACATGCCATCCATCGACATGCCGCTGGACCAGCTCCGGCAGTACAAACCTCCGCTGTATCGCGAGGCGGATTTTGAAAAGTTCTGGGATTCAACTATTGCCGAAGCGCTCAACCAACCGCTGAACGCCGAACTGATTCCGTACGATCTGCCGCTCGTGAATCTTCAAGCGTACGCGGTGCGATTCGATGGCTTCAAGGGCGGTCGCATCGCCGGCTGGTATCTGCGACCGACATCCGCCGGGAAATTCCCCGGCGTGTGCATGTACCACGGCTACAGCGGTCGCGGGCCGCGATTGCTGGAGATGGTGAAAGATGCGGCGCAAGGCATGTGCGTGCTCAGCATGGATTGCCGTGGCCAGCTTGGACAATCTCAGGATGCATCAATTGCGCCGGAAGGCCAGGCTTGGGGCTGGATGACGAAAGGCATTCGGGATCCGAATCTGTATTACTATCGCTACGTCTACGCCGACGCGGTGCGCGCGATCGAGCTGCTGGCGCGGCGTGAAGAAGTGGACGACACGCGCCTGGCGATTACCGGCGGCAGCCAGGGCGGCGCGCTCACGCTCGCCGTGGCGGCGTTGTCTGAGCGACCGGCGCTGGCGCTGGCGGATGTTCCGTTCCTCTGCGATTTTCGTCGCGCCGTTGCGATCA
>JACMJD010000423.1 GCA_014380825.1 Phycisphaerae bacterium
AAGCATGGACTTCACGACGATCGACCTGACCAACGCCCCGCACGCGATCGTTGGCGACGATGTCACGATCCTCGACGACGACCCGCTCTCCCCCGCCAGCGCCTACGAGCTGTCGCGGTTAGCGGACACGATCCCGTACGAGCTGTTCACGCGGATCGGCGCTCGAGTCCGTCGGGTGGGGGTTCAGCCGGAAGATTCGCACATCGAGACTGCTGAAGAAGCGGATTACTAGACCCGTCCGGACCGCACTGCTCCATCAAAACGGGTTCGTTTTGCAGAATCACAACATTCTGAGGCTCCGATACTTGCGCTTCGGTATCGTCGTGTACCACTTCTTCGCGGTTCATCTTCCGCAGGCGATTCAGCTCGCGCATCGTGGCGTGCAGCGTTCGATCCATCCGCATCTCGTACGTCTGCACCTTCGACATCGCGTCGTTGGTTCCCCGCAGATAGCGTCGCATCAGGTACGAGATGCGCTGCCGCGAAACTTTTCCCACGTCGTGAAACAAATCGAGTTCCAACGACGGGTCGGGCTCGACCAGCATCTCAGCTTCGATCTTAGGAATGCGGCGAAGCTTCCAACTGAGGTGGATGATCCGATCCACCAGCACGCTTTCCATCGGCCCGCGTGGGCGAAAGTCATCGCGCACCGCCTGCGCGAACGCGTCGAATTCCTCGATCGATTCATCGAGCACAACCGCGGATCGCGCGGAAAGCCCGTGCGTGATCGCGTTCTGACTGCTGCGCGATTTGCCTTCTTCAGATTTCGGACCGGTTGATTTCTGCGCATTACGCCGATTCGCGGCGCGCATATTCTTCGAGCACATGGCGAACCCCTTTCAGGAAGAGATGAGAAATGAGAGACGAGAGAAAACGAGCAGGCGGGATTGAGTTGTCGCGCGCCAGGAAATGCGGCGACGGCAGAATTATAGACGAACCACCCAGAAAAAGCGGCCAGAAAATTCTTTGCCACGAAGGCACGAAGGTAGGACGGGAAGGATCACGAAGAAGACGAAATCAGATCGTGTTTTCCCTTTGTGACCTTGACGTCCTTGGCGGCTTGGTGTTCATTCCGCTTCCCGCGGTTTTGCGGGTAAAACACCGTCATGGCTTACAACGGTTTTGACATCACGAACAAATCATGCCTCGTCGTCGGCGGGACCAGCGGGATCGGCAAGGCGGTCGCGCTGGCGCTGGTCGAATCGGGCGCGCGCGTGGTCGTCGGATCGACCAATCCGGACAAAGTCGCCGCGATGCAGAAGGAACTTGGCGCGCCGCACGACGCGGTGCAGATGGAGGTGGCCGATGAAGCGAGCGTCCGCCGGGCGGTCGATCACACGGTGAAGAAGTTCGGCCGGATCGATTCGGTTATCAACGCCGCGGGGATTCTGCATCGGCAGGCGTCGCTGGATGTTTCGCTGCACGATTTCGAACGCATCGTGAAGACCAATCTGACCGGCAGCTTCGTCGTGGCGCGAGAAGTTGCGCGGGTGATGAAAGATCAGTCGCCCGATGCACAGGGATTGCGCGGATCGATCGTAATGGTCGCATCGCTGACCAGCTTCGTGAGCCTGAACGAAGTGATCGGCTACGCCGCCAGCAAAACCGGCGTGCTCGGATTGGTGCGCGGGTTAGCCAACGAATGGGCGAAGCTCGGCATCCGCGTGAACGCGATCGCGCCGGGCGTGTTCCCGACCGACATCAACCGCAAAGTCATCGAAGGCACCGAGCGTGGCACGCGTCTGCTCTGGCACACGCCGATGAATCGATTCGGTCGCGCGGAAGAATTGTGCGGTGCGGTGCTCTATCTGATCTCACCAAGCGCGAGCTTTACGACCGGGGAGACGATCGTCGTGGATGGTGGGTTTCTGACAAAGGGTGTGTGACGATTTCGTCTAGCCCCGCCACTTGCGGCGGGTTTCTCTCCGTCCGCGAACGAAGAACCCGCCGCGAGCGGCGGGGTTAAACGAATGCGGACCGCGCGACTTACCGCCGATCCCCCATCAACCGCAGCATCATCAGGAACAGGTTGAGGAAATCCAAGTACAGCGCCAGCGCGCCGCTGATCGCCAGGCGCGACGCCATGGCGGCGTTGTTCTGTGTGGCCATCGCGATCGCTTTAAGCTTCTGCGTGTCGTACGCGGTCAGGCCCGCGAAGATCACCACGCCGGCGATGCTGATGATCCACTGCATCATGCTGCTGCCCATGAACATGTTGACGACCGACGCGATGATCAGGCCAATCAGCGCCATGAACAGGATCGCGCCGAGTCGCGTCAGATCCGTGCGCGTCACCATGCCATAGATGCTCATCACCGCGAACATGCCGGCGGTGACGACGAACGTGCTGACGATCGACGCGTGCGCGTAGACGAGGAAGATGGCCGACAGCACGATGCCGTTGATCGCGGCATAGAGCATGAAGAGCAATGTCGCGACCGGCGCGCTGATCTTGTTGATGGCACTGCTGATTGCGATCACCAGGCCCAACTCGATGAGGAACAGGAAGATGACGACGCCCGGAGTCAGGCGCGACGTGAGGTCCTGCCGCGTCGAGATGTACCATGCGACGACTGCCGTCAGCGCCAAGCCGCTGGCCATCCAGGCATACACTTGGTTGAAAAATCGCACGAGGACGCTTGAATCGACTTGCGCTTCGTAATCGATGCCTTGCACGCCGCGAGCACCGAATGGGCCGGGAAAGTTGGACATGTTCGACTCCGTTTGAAAAGGACCTTGCCACCAACATTACGCTGCCGTCATTGCCTAGTCCATTCCATCGGCACGTTGCGGGTTTTCCCATCGCGCGATAAGAGACTGACATGCAATACGCGAACCTCGGCCGAACCGGACTGAAAGTTTCCCGCCTGTGTCTGGGCACCATGAATTATGGCCCCGAAACCTCCGAGGCCGACAGCTTCGCGCAGATGGACAAGGCGCTGGAGCTCGGATTCAACTTTTTCGATACCGCCGATGTCTACGGCTGGAAAAAAGGTGAAGGCGTCACCGAGCAGATCGTCGGCAAGTGGTTCGCAAAGGGCGGAATGCGGCGCGAGAAGGTGATCATCGCGACCAAAGTCTACGGCGACATGAACGCCGACCCGACCGATCTCACCATGGCGCGCGGCCTGAACGCAGTGAAAATCCGCCGTGCGTGCGAAGGCTCGCTCAAGCGATTGAAGACCGATTACATCGACCTGTATCAGATGCACCACATCAACCGCGACTCGACGTGGGATGAAATCTGGGAAGCGTTCGATGTGCTGGTGAAGCAGGGAAAAGTCCTCTACGTCGGCAGCAGCAACTTCGCCGGCTGGCACATCGCGCAGGCGAACGAGCGCGCGAAGCGGCGAAACTTCCTCGGCCTGGTCAGCGAGCAGAGCAAGTACAGCCTGGTGACGCGTCAGATCGAACTGGAAGTGCTGCCGGCGTGCAAAGACTACGGCATCGGCGTGATTCCATGGAGCCCGCTGGAAGGCGGACTCCTCGGCGGCGTGCTGCAAAAAACCGACGGCGGCCGGCGCGCGAAAGAGGGCACGCAGAAGCGCATCACGCAGCTTCGTCCGCAGTTGGAAAAATGGGAAGCATTCTGCAAAGAGCTCGGCGAAAAACCCGCCGACGTTGCGCTGGCGTGGATGCTGAAGAACCCGGTGATCACCGCCCCGATCATCGGCCCGCGCACGATGGACCAGCTCACCGGATCGCTTCGCGCGCTGGAGATCAACCTCAACGACGAAGCGAAGAAAAAGCTAGACGAAATCTGGCCCGGCCCGGGTGGTCAGGCGCCGGAAGCGTATGCATGGTGAATTGCAGAATCGTGAAATGCACGTTCCCGAACATCAACCGGTTCGGTTAGTTCTCGATTCGTGAGCGACGTAATCACCCGCAACAACTTTCAGCTTCCGCCGGTCCTGAATAATTCGCGCGGCGAGGTTCGCCGCGCGGGTTTTGAATTCGAATACGCGGGTCTGAGCATCGGGCCTTCGGCGCGGATCATTCAGGAAACATTTGGCGGCGAGATTCGTGAAGTCAGCACGTTCACGCGACGGGTGAACACGCCGCTGGGGGATTTCGTTGTCGAGATCGACGCGGCGATCCTGAAAGACAAGCAGTACGAAAAACCACTGCGGGCGATGGGATTCGATCCATCGAAGAACGACGTCTCCTGGCTCGAGAATTTTCTGCTCGACGCGGCGTCCACGGTCGTACCGATCGAAATCTCCACCCCACCGATTCGGATCGATCGCTTGGAACCACTGGAAGACGTGAGGCGCCGCCTCGCAAATGCCGGCGCTAAAGGAACGCGCGCGTCGGTGTTCTACGCGTTTGGGATGCACATCAATCCGGAGGTCGCCGATCCGCACGATCCGTTGATTTATCGCGATCATCTGCGCGCGCTGATCTTGCTGTTCCCCTGGCTGCGCGAGCAGTGCGAAGTCGACCTGACGCGGCGGATGACACCGTACATCAATCCGTTTCCGCCCGAATATGCGCGGCTGATCCTTCAGCCGAATTATCAGCCGGATGTCGCGCAGTTGATGGATGATTATCTGAAACACAACCCGACGCGCAATCGCCCGCTCGATCTCACGCCAGCGTTTGCGCATCTCGATCGCGAGCGGCTCGTGTACGACGTCGCGGAAATGGATCTCGTGAAGCCGAGGCCGACGTTTCATTATCGATTGCCGAACTGCATGATCGATGAAGACGACTGGACGCTGGCGAGCGAGTGGAATCGATGGGTCGTCGTGGAACGATTGGCGAACGATCCTGCCCGGCTGGCGCGCATGAGCTGGGAATTTCTGGAAGCCGACAAGAACGCGATGCGCCCGATCGTCGACGCCTGGCCGGACTTGTTGCGGAAACACGTGAAAGGATTGACCTCGTGAAGATCGGTCGCCGCGACAGATTGCGACGCGTGCGCCCGACGATCGGCGTGACCGGTCCGGATCGCGGCGGCGATGCGGCGTGGCTGTTCACTTGGTTCAACCACACGCTCGCCGGTGCTCGCGCGGTTCGCATCACGCCGCATCGACACGCGACCAGCGACATCGCCGAATCGCTGGATGGCCTGATCATCGGCGGCGGCGCGGATGTCGATCCCAAGCTATACGGCCAGGAGCTGCTGCACATCGTGCAAGCAGTGCAAGCGCCGCGGTTGGATCGCCCGCGATCTCTGCGCAAGCAATTGATCGACTTCACCTTCCTGCCTCTGACCTGGCTCCTCCGCAAAGCGGCCGCATGTTGTGTCGAGAAAAAGGATGCCGAGAAAAGGGAAGTGACCCCTTTTTCGCGTGTCAGTGTTAAGAAACGGAAGGTGACCCCTTTTTCGCGGAAAAGGGGTCACCTCCCTTTTTTTACGCCTTTTGGTGCTGATGCGGCGCGCGATGAGTTGGAGATGCGCCTGCTCGATCTGGCCGTGCAGCGCCGGCTGCCGATCCTCGGCATCTGCCGCGGCGAGCAGTTGATCAATGTGCATTTCGGCGGATCGTTGCATCAGGACCTCAAGAGTTTCTACGTCGAAGATCCGGAGGTCCGCACGATCCTGCCGCGAAAGAGAATCCGTGTCGAGCCGAATACGCGGCTGGCGCGCGTGATCGGCACGCAACCGCGCACCGTCAACGCATTGCATCAACAGGCGATCGCCACGCTCGGTCGCGGGTTGATCGCCGCGGCGAGAGATCGCAATGGCATTATCCAGGCGATCGAGCACGAATCGCTTCCGTTCGTGATCGGCGTGCAGTGGCACCCGGAATACCTGCCGCAGCACAAGCGGCAGCGGGCGATTTTCGAGGCGCTGGTCGACCACGCCCGCCGGCGAGAGCCGGTCGCGCACATGCAAGCGGGACCGATGATGCGGATCGCAGGATAGCCCTCCGTGCCGCTCACGGTGGAGACCACGCCACGCCGCGGCTATATTCGTCGCTCATCGTGACCGAATCTGCGACCCTGCAATATTCTTCCCTCCCAACCGCGGGGCGCAATCTGAGATACGTGCGCTGGCTGCGACCATTTCAGATCGACGTGCGCGCGCTGGCCGTGATGCGGATCATGCTCGGCATCACCGTGCTGTACGATGTGATGAGCCGGATCGGTTTGCTGCGATGGTTTTACACCGACGATGGCGCTTCGCCTCGAAGCGTGTTCCTGGGCGGGTCGCTGAAGTGGCAATCATTCTATTCGCTCAGCGGTACTTACGGCTGGGCGGTTCTTCTCCTGACGATTCACGGAATTCTCGCACTGCTGTTCACGATCGGATTCCGCACGCGCCTCGTCACGATTGCGCTGTTCGCGATGATGTGGTCGCTGATCAATCGCAACCCCACGCTGTCGCATGGCGGGAACCATCTGGTTGCGTGGATGCTGATCTGGTCGCTGTTCGTGCCGGTGAACGCGGTTGCGTCGGTTGATGCATACACCGCGCGCCCGCGGCCAAGATTTCGTCGCGTCGCCAGCATCGCCACCGCGGCAATGCTCATTCAGATTGCGTTCGTGTACTGGCTTGCATTCGCAGCCAAGACCAGCGCGGATTGGCGATCGGACTTTTCGGCGGTCTATTACTTCCTGAACTCACACCTCAGCACGCCGCTGGGTTATGCGATCGGGCAGTTGCCCGCGCTATCGCAACTGCTGACGATCGGCTCATTGGGACTGGAATTGTTCGGCCCGTTCTTTGCGTTGCTGACGTACAGCATGCCGCGCACGCGCACGCTGATCGTGCTGGGCTTCATCCTGTTTCACCTGGGGCTGGTCGCGACGATGTACGTCGGCACGTTCTCGTTCATCTGCATCGCGGCGTGGATGATTTACATCCCCACGCCAATGTG
>JACMJD010000424.1 GCA_014380825.1 Phycisphaerae bacterium
GCCCATGATGATCGGCAGCGTCTGTCCGCGCGCGTCGTCGAATGTCGCACCCAACGCGACCGAATATTTCGTGCCGAGCTTGAAGACGTGGCCGATCTCAATCCCACGCCGCGTTACCAGTTTCCCGCCATCGTTCTTTGGCGATGGATCGCCCGCGATCGCGTTGCGAATGTCCGCGACGACGACTTTTCGTGGGTCGGCCAGACGATCGCCGCACTCGCGGAACCAGTTGAAGTGCCTCACGTGATAATCGATTTCGTTCGCGCCGGTCGCCCAGAAGCCGCCTTGCGCGGCATCGGAATCGACAAGCACGACGGTCTCCACATCGTTCACCGCTTTGTCCGGCCCGCAGAAACCGATTGCCCATTTCTCGCGGACTTGGGGATCGTCGATCAGCTCGATCTGATCGGCCTGAAAATGTTTCTTCGCGGCTTGCCGAAGCTTCGCTTCGTTCACATCGTGATCGCCGCGCACGATCGCGGCCACCCATTTCGGATGCGTAACGTTCTCCTGCGCCGGCTTTGAATCATTCGTGCGAAAAATCAGCGTCTTGAGCATGTTCTTCGGCTTCACGCCCATCACTTTGCCGACTTCGTTGATGCCCGGCAGGCCGGGCGTGTGAACTTTCAGCAGCTCGCCCGTCGGTTCACCGCCGAACGTCCACGGGCGATCGCCAGTCTCGGCTTTCTCCAGATTGGCGGCGTAGTTGTTGTTGTCGCTGGTGACGATCGTGTCTTCGCCGGCGTCGGTGAGGACCATGAACTCATGGCTCGCGCTCCCGCCGATCGGTCCGCTCTCGGCCTCCACCGCGACGAACGGAATTCCGCATCGCGTAAAGATCCGCTCGTACGCGCGATACATGTCATCATACGTCTTGCCGAGCGACGCCTCGTCAGCGTGAAAGCTGTACGCGTCCTTCATCAGAAATTCCCGCACGCGCAGCAACCCGAAGCGTGGCCGATATTCATCGCGGAACTTCGTCTGGATCTGATACAGCGAAAGCGGCAACTGTTTGTACGAGCTGACGTACGCCTCGATCAACTCCGTGATCACTTCCTCATGCGTCGGCCCGAGCACCATCGATCGGCCGTGCCGATCTTTCAGCGCGAACAGATTCTCACCGTACGATTTATCGCGACCGGTGCGCTCCCAAAGTTCTTTCGGTTGCAATGCCGGCAGAAGAATCTCCGCGCCGCCGATCGCGTTCATCTCCTCACGAACAATTTGTACGGCTTTCTGTAGCGATCGAAACCCCAGCGGCAACATGTCAAACACGCCCGCGGAAAGCTGACGGATGAATCCCGCGCGCAACAGCAACTGATGGCTGACGATCTGCGCGTCGGCCGGGGTTTCCTTGGAAGTGGGGATGAGTGTTTGGGTCCAGCGCATATTGCGCACTCTAGTCGAACAGTTGCACGGGTTGAAAACCCGTGCTACGAAACACGTCTCATGGCCAAGAACATCAAGAAACGTTCCGAAGACTACGCCCAGTGGTATCTCGACGTCATCAAAGCGGCGAAGCTGGCGGACTATGCGCCGGTGCGCGGGTGCATGGTCATTCGGCCAGAGGGGTATTCGATCTGGGAGGCGATTCAGCGGCAGCTCGATCGGCGCTTCAAAGCGACCGGGCATGTGAACGCTTATTTCCCGCTGCTCATCCCGCAGAGTTTTCTGACGAAGGAAGCGGAGCATGTCGAGGGATTCGCGATGGAGTGCGCAATCGTCACGCACACGAAGCTGGAGCGCGATGCCGCATCCGGCGGGCTGAAGCCCGCGGCGCCGTTGGAGGAGCCGCTGATCATTCGTCCGACCAGTGAGACGGTCATCGGCCACATGTATGCGCAGTGGGTTCAGAGCTATCGCGATCTGCCGCTGCTGATCAATCAGTGGTGCAACGTGATGCGCTGGGAATTGCGCACGCGCCTGTTTCTGCGCACGAGCGAATTCCTCTGGCAGGAAGGTCACACCGCGCACGAGACGGAGAAAGAAGCGCACGAAGAGACGCTTCGCATGCTCGATGTTTACGCAGACTTCGCCGAGAACGTGCTGGCCGTGCCGGTGGTGAAGGGGACGAAGACGGACGCGGAGAAATTTCCCGGCGCGGTGACGACGTACTGCATCGAAGGATTGATGCAGGACGGCAAGTCGTTGCAGATGGGCACGAGCCACGATCTCGGGCAGAACTTCGCCAAGGCGTTTGAGATCAAATTCCTGTCGCGCGAGAACAAACAGGAGTTCGCGTACACCACAAGCTGGGGCGTCAGCACGCGATTGATCGGCGCGACGATCATGGCCCATAGCGACGACGAAGGTTTAGTTTTGCCGCCGCGCGTGGCGCCGATTGTCGGGGCGATCGTGCCGATCTTCCGGTCGCCGGAGGAAGAAACGAAAGTTCGCGGGTTCATCGACCAGCTCGTCGCGTCGCTCATCGGCGGCGAGCTCAACAAGTTCGCGCAGCATGGGATCGATTCATACCTGTTCGATCCGTCGACCGAGCAACGCCTGATCGTCGACTACCGCGACGCGCGCCCTGGCGACAAGCAATATCACTGGGAACAGCGCGGCGTGCCGTTCCGAATGGAAGTCGGCCCACGCGATGTAGATGCGGGCGCCTTCGTCCTGAAGAGTCGCATCGAAGGCGGCAAGGAACCCGTAAAGCTCGCGGATGCGTCGCGACAGTGGTTCCGCGACAAGCTCGACGCCGCGCACCAGACGCTGATCGCCAAAGCCAAGGCGCATCGCGAAGCGAACACCCGCGATGCGAGCAGCTACGACGAGCTCAAAACGATCATCAAGGAGCAGGGCGGATTCGTTCGCTGCTTCTTCAAACCCGACAAATCGAACGAAGCGAAGATCAAGACCGAGACGAAGGCCACGGTGCGCTGCATTCCGTTCGATCAGCCGGGGACGAGCGGGAAGGACATCTTCACGGGAGAAGAGACGAACGTGCACGTATTGTTCGCGCAGGCGTATTGATCACGCGGTTGGCCCGAGCTGCGACTGCGAGACGTTCACTTGGAACGAAAGCTGTTCCAGCGACACGGCCAGATCGACCGAGTTGAGCGCGACCTCGGCGGGGACGGTGAGTGATACCGGGGCGAAGTTGAGCAACCCGCGCACGCCGCCTTCGATCAATTGATCGGCTACCGTCTGCGCGAAATCGGCAGGCACCGCGATCATCGCCAGGCGGATGGTTTTCGATTTCACCGTTTGCTCCAGCTCGCTCAACGGCTGCACACTGAACGGGCCGAACTTCTTTCCGATCTTGCTGGCATCGTTATCGAAGACGGCCACCAGCCGAAAACCCTTCGCATCGAACCCGCGATATGCCAGCAATGCTCGGCCGAGGTTTCCCGCGCCGACCAACAAAACGTTCCAAGTCTTGTCGGTGCCCAGAATGTGCCGGACGCGCCCGATCAGGTCGTCCACGCGATAGCCGATGCCCGGATGTCCGAACTGCCCGAAGTACGCCAGATCTTTTCGGACCTGTGCATCGGTCAGTCCCAGGCTCTCGCCGAGCTGCTTGCTGGAGATCGTGCCGCGATTGTTTTTCTTGAAGCTTTCCAACTGTCGCAGGTAAAGGCTAAGCCTGCGCACGGCGGGGTTCGGGATGAGTTCCGGTCGCGGTTGATCCATGAGCCGGGGCGGAAAGTAGCAGGGCGGTGCGGTGCGGGCATGGTCACGCCGCGCCGGCTTCGCGGCAGGTCGATGTTTAGGCTGCCCGCATGCGGGCCGGCTACACGCGCGCCTCGCCGCGGGC